>JAEUVL010000888.1 GCA_016786965.1 Chitinophagaceae bacterium | reverse complement strand
CCAAATGGTCTTGGCAGGTGCCCTTCACTTTTGGGATCATCAAAGATGCGGGTAAGTATCTGTGCTTTGTAAATATCCTGTTCATCATGTACCCAGCAGTCATCGGCACTATAACCATCGCTGAAGTTAATGGCTACCGGACGGAAGCCATCTAGTTTAATGCCTTTATCCGCATTGGCTCCAAATACAAGGGGTTTGCCCTGCTCCAGGAATAATGTTTCGGTGGCTTTGGTGCTTTTTTCGGTAAATATCTCAAAAGCCCCATCATTGAAAATGTTGCAGTTCTGGTAAATTTCCAGGAATGAAGCTCCTTTATGCTGGTGTGTTCTCAGCAGCATGGCCTGCATGTGTTTGGGGTCCCGGTCCATGGTCCGAGCCACAAACGTAGCATCGGCTCCCAAAGCCAGCGCAGCAGGATTAAAGGGATGGTCTATACTTCCCATCGGGGTGCTTTTGGTGATCTTGTGCTCCTCCGATGTTGGGGAGTATTGTCCTTTTGTCAACCCATATATCTGGTTATTGAACAATAGGATGTTGACATCAAAATTTCTGCGCAACAGATGAATGGTATGGTTGCCGCCTATGCTCAGGCTATCGCCATCGCCGGTTACGATCCAGACACTCAACTCCGGGCGACTGGCCTTCAATCCCGATGCGACAGCGGTTGCCCTTCCATGTATGGAGTGCATGCCATAGGTATTCATATAATAAGGAAAGCGGCTGCTACAGCCAATACCCGATATGATAGCAATATTTTCCTTCGCAATTCCCAGTGTGGGCATTATTTTCTGTACTTGCGCCAAAATGGAATAATCTCCACAACCCGGGCACCAGCGTACTTCCTGGTCAGTGGCAAAATCTTTAGCGGTTAGGGCAGGGGCAATTGTTACGTCACTCATATTAAATAGGTTATCGCAAATTTAAAGAATATCGGAAGGAATACCGAACCGGAAATGATGATTTTTACACTTTAGGCAACTAACTTTTGTCATTTGCCAACTCCTCCCAGTATTCCGCTGCCCTGCGGGTATGTGGTATAACGATGGTACCGCCCACGATATTGGCTACGGCAAACACTTCGTACACCTGCTCGGTGGTTACGCCCAGTTCATACGTTTTGCCTAAATGGTATTTGATGCAATCATCACAGCGCAGCACCATACTGGCAACCAAGCCAAGTAGTTCCTTCGTTTTTACATCCAGAGACCCCTCGGCATAAGTGTTGGTGTCCAGGTTCCACAGCCGTTTGATAACAAGGTTGTCTTTGCTCAATATCACTTCATTCATCCGGGTGCGGTATTCGTTGAATTCGTTTACCAGATTGCTCATAGCTTATTTTTAACCTCAAAAGTAGAAAAACACACCCTTTATCAAGGTTTTGAGATAAAACAAATACAAATCATTATTTTCAACCGTAAATGATGGCCGTTATTTATAAATAACAGGCCCAGATGCCACTAATAAAAACGCTTCGTCGTCTGTTTACCATGTTTTCTATCAAAAAAATATTGACTATGGGGGGGCTTTGCCTCTTTGTTCTGCTGGGCATGGCGGCAATAAAGGCACCCACTCAAAAATTAAGAAATCTGAAAGTGCTGCCAAAGGATATCAGTGATGCTAAACTTGACAGCATTATGCACACTTATAATAAAGCACTTGGGGTTAATTGTGAATTCTGCCATGTGAAGCCCCGGTTCAATTTAGGGAATAAAGACAGCCTTGATTATTTTTCGGATGCAGAACCTATGAAAGAAAATGCGAGAAAGATGATGGAGATGACAATCTCCCTGAACAAGACCTATTTCTACTTTAACAAAGATGTGCAACCTGCCTATCTCACCACCATAACCTGTAAGACTTGCCACCAGGGTGAACCATTTCCCCCCGAAGACTAAGCCACTGATTACTGGTTATCAAAACCGGTAACTACCAGGTGTGCGCTGCCTGAGGTTGCTTTATACGCACTTCTTATGTATCAAAGGTCCTCTTTACATGATTTTAGCCACTCTTTTATTCCTTTTACTATTTGTGTAGCAACAGCTTTGTGAAACTCAGGGTCGAGAATCAATTGCTCATCTTCCTTGTTGCTTAAGAACGCTACTTCCACCAGGCAGTTGGGATAATCAGTAGGCCCACTTAGGGCAAAGTTGAAACTGCCGATATTTCCAAAATCCGCCAACCCTATTTCCAACATACTTTCTTGTATGAATTGGGTCAATGGCCGGAAACCGATATAGCGGTAGTAAGTACTCACACCTTTCACACTGTCTTTTACCGATGAATTAAGATGGATACTGATCAAAAAATCAGGGTCTTCCTGCTGCAGCATTTCTATCCGGTCCAGCATGCTTAGCGAAGTGTCTTTGTTTCTTGTCATAAATACCTTCGCTTCATTTTCCAGTAATATCCGCTGCACCTGTTTTGCGATCAGCAGAGTATATTTTTTCTCCTGTATGCCGGTGGTGGTACCGGTGGCTCCGGTATTATCTCCGCCGTGCCCGGCATCTATTGCAATCCGCATATTTTCCAAGCTAAGCTCTTCCGGCTGTCGCTTTATTTTTATCACTAATCTTTTATCCCTGTAAAAAATGCTGTATCCCCAATGCTGTTTGTGTTTCAGTTCAATGATCACCCGGAATACATCATCTTCAACTTGCTCATGATAGGCGTTTTTTATTGCTAGTGCGGAGGACCGTTGTGTGATCCAGTTGGTATTGCTGGTGGCACCATATATATCTACTACTATCCGGGATGGATTGATCTGCTGAATGCTTTTGTACGGCAATTTTTCATCCAATGCAATAGTGACATAATCATACTTTTCATCACCCGTTACCAGCCAACTATTGGTCAGGTAGTAAGAGGGTGTCTTTAGTGTAGTATCTCTTCTGAAATTATCTTTGGGCAGCCAGGCAAAATGCTCCCTTGATAACTGCACTTTATAATTTACTACGGTACTATCTACTACTTTTACAAGGATGCCGGTATCGAGAAAAGTCATCTTAGCACCGCCCAGTCTATCTAAACCAAACCCATACTCCAAATATGGAAGTGCTCCTTTGGTTTTACCTATTAGGTACTTACTCTTAACCTCCTGACAATGAGCCGTATGACTCAACAAGAGACCCAGTATAGCGACAAATCGTAACATCCCTGAAAGATAAATAAAAAAACCGCAGACGGCCTGCCGTACTATTACGACAACTAAACACAGTTATACTCGATTTTTCTATAAAACACTCAGCATAAACACTATGAATATTCAAGTCTCGTTAATATTGCAGACGGCTTTGCCACCAACAAATCCGAAACCATTATCCTAAGAAAATTTATTCTATGACCTGGAATTCTATCATGGGCTTTATTTCCACCATCGCCCTTTTCTTACCTGTTCTTTTTATTCTGGCCTTGCGGCTGGGTGCTTACCGGAGCTTTCCGGCCTTATTACTATACTATACCAGTGTTTTTATTTACAACCTGCTTACTGAACAATACATTAAGGCGTCTGCCGATGTAGTGTACTATTGGGGGCTGGCAAACAACCTGATGGATGTACCGCTCATGCTTTATTTTCTTACCTATTTCAGTACATCAAAAAGATTTCTGAAGAGGATGCGCTTAGTGATACTTTCTTATGTGGTGTGGGAGTTGGCAGTTATTTTAGTTAAAGGGTTAACGATTGACAGCATTACTATCATACTGGCGCCGGGCCTGCCTCTGGTGTTTGGCTATTGTATCTATTTCTTTACCCGCCAGGTAAAACTGGCCATTGTGCACCGAAAGGCTACAGGCAAAGCCATGATCGTTTCTTCACTACTTTTCGCTTATGGTTGTTACACTATTATTTACCTGATGTATTATGTATTCAAGGCCCACCTGGATATAAACAATGAGGTAAAGCAGCAATATGTGGAAGATACTTTCCTTGTTTATTTCATGGTGACGTTTCTTTCTTCGCTCCTTATCAGTGCCGGTATTTTTATTGAAAGAAAAAGAATTTATAAACTCACAGAATTGAAAATAACCCGGAAAGAATTATCTGATATTTACCCGGAAACAAAAAGAACCGCCCCTTTAAGAACAGTTCTTCTTGATTTCGATAAAGAGCATTGGAATTAATAACAATACTTACCTTCTGCAATCATCTTATCGGCGATCCTTCTCCTGGCATCTTTGCTGTTGAAGGGTTCCGCTTTAGTAAAACGTTTTAATCCCATTAATATCATGCGTTGCTCGTCGCCATCAGAAAAGGCATTTACGGCATCTTTGCCCGATTTGTTTACTTTATCGGCTGCATCATAAAGATAAGTGCGCATCATGTCGAGATGCAGTTGCACATTGGCTTCACCCTGCTGGTCGGCCATTTTCATCACCCGGAGCAATACGCTTTCTGCATTAAAGGTTTCAATAGCCATATCTGCGATGTTCATCAGCACTTCCTGTTCATTCTCAATTTTCATCATCAGCTTTTGTACCGCCGCACCAGATACCATCAGTATAGCTTTCTTGAGGCTGGACACCAGCTTTTTTTCTTTTGCAAAAGGGGTTTCATCTTCTGCGCCAAAATCAGGAATGCTCATCAGTTCTTTCTGTACCGCCATTGCTGGTCCCATCAGGTCGAGGCGGCCACCCATGGCTCTTTTCAAGGTCATGTCTAATGTTAACAGGCGGTTGATCTCATTGGTTCCTTCATAAATGCGGTTGATACGACTGTCCCGATACGCCCTTGAAATATTGTACTCAGCACTGAATCCGTTGCCTCCGTGCACCTGCACACCTTCATCCACCACAAAGTCCAGCACTTCGCTGCCATACACTTTCAGCATAGCACACTCGATGGCAAATTCTTCAGCACCGCCCAGCAAAGCTTCACTTTCAGGTTTCCCTGCCGATAACAATTCATGTTCCTTGTCATCGATCCATTTGGCAGTTCTGTACAGGGCTGACTCTCCTACAAATACTTTAATAGCCATCTCTGCCAACTTGTGTTTGATAGCTCCAAAGTTGGAGATGGGCTGCTTGAACTGCTCCCTTGTACGGGCATATTCCACTGTTCCGCTGATTGATCTCCGGGCGCCGCCTATAGCTGCTGCACAAAGCTTCAGGCGGCCTATGTTTAATATGTTGAAAGCGATTTTATGTCCTTTTCCTATTTCACCCAGCAGATTTTCTACCGGAACTTTACAATCCTGAAAATACAATTGCACTGTAGAAGATCCTTTGATACCCATTTTATGTTCTTCAGGACCTTGTGTAAACCCTTCCGTGCCTCTGTCCACAATAAAACCCGTGAATTTATCACCATCCACTTTGGCAAATACTGTGTACACCTGTGCAAACCCACCGTTGGTGATCCAGCATTTCTGTCCATTTAAAATATAATATTTCCCATCCTCGCTCAGTTTAGCTGTTGTTTTAGCACCAAGGGCATCACTACCACTATTGGGTTCTGTCAGTCCGTATGCACCAGCCCACTCGCCGCTGATGAGTTTGGGAATATATTTTTCCTTTTGTGCATCTGTTCCAAAATACAGGATAGGTAATGTGCCGATGCCTGTATGTGCGGCAATAGCCACAGAGAATGAGTGGCCTGCACCGAGGTATTCATTTACGATGGTAGAGGTAACGAAGTCTTTTCCTAGTCCACCATACGGTTCTGGAAAAGAAGTGGCAAGTAATCCCTGCTCGCCGGCTTTCGTTACCAGTGATTTCATCAGTCCTGGCTCCAGGTTGTCGATTCGGTCGAGAATAGGATATATCTCCGCATCCAGGAACTGGTTACACATATCCCGGATCATCAGTTGTTCTTCGCCAAAATTTTCTGGCGTAAATGTTTCGAACGGGGATGATTCTTTCACCAGCCATTCGCCGCCTTTCAATACGGTGTTTGTTGCTGCTGCGGTACTCATTGTATTAAGGTTTAAATGTTAAGTTCAATTTTAAATTTTGGAGATTAGAAAACTTTCTAATTCGGCTTTTAATTTATTTTAAGTTATCATATACCACCTGCAACACCTCTTTGCATACGTCTATCCTGTCGGAGGGTACGGTAATCAATGCTTCGTTCAATGTTTCGTCGGCCAGTGCCATTGTTTCTTCCTGCAACTTTTGCGCCTGCTTCGTAAGGTAGATCAGGTTGATGCGGCGGTCATTTTCCGATGCCACTCTTTTTACCAGGTTTAGCCTTTCCAGGTTATCTACCAGCCGGGTGATGCTGGGTTTGTCACGAAAAGTAGCATTGCACAATTCCTGCTGGCTGATGCCTTCCTGTTTCCAAAGATGGTATAATACACTCCATTGCTCAATGGTAATATTCAATCCTGCCGCATTGAATTTTTTCTGCAGCCGGCGGGCTATGGCTGTCGAAGCTTTGCCGGTGATAAAGCTGTAGAGTTCGCCTTTTTTAAATTGGTTGTTTGGCATATAGTTGTTTGTGCAACTATCCAAAATTAATAGTATTTTTGAATCAACCAATTAATTTTTCGCAAAATTTATTTTTCTGCATGGTGGAACGGAAAATCTACTTCTATAAAAGCTCACGAATCAGTTATCTCCGTTTTGGTTCCGGGCTGAAACCAGTCATCTGTTTCCATGGCTATGGCGAAACTGCCATTTCGTTTACTTTTTTAGATAAATATGCCGGTGACCGGTTTACTTTTTTCTCCATCGATTTACCATTTCATGGGGAAACGAACTGGCAGGAAGGATTAACTTTTTCCCCGGAAGAGTTGACGTTGATGATACGGGGCATTTTGTCAGAAAACTACCAAGTACCCTTTTTATCCATCAGTTCGTTTTCCCTGATGGGATTTAGCTTGGGGGGCCGGGCTGCCTTAAGCCTTTTACAGCAACTACCCGCTTCAGTGGATCGGCTTATTTTGCTGGCTCCGGATGGTTTAAAGGTGAATTTTTGGTATTGGCTGGCCACACAAAGCAGGATTGGCAATAAATTTTTCTCTTTTACCATGAAAAAGCCAGCTTGGTTTTTTGGCCTCCTCAAGTTGCTGAATAAACTGAATCTCGTAAACACCAGTATCTTCAAATTCGTAAAGTACTATATCGGGGATGCAGAGGTACGGAGGCTTCTTTATACACGTTGGACCGCTTTGCGAAAACTTAAACCTGATCTCCCCGACATCAAAGAGAAAATTCGTCAGTATAATATACCTGTGAGACTTGTATATGGAAAACATGACCGCATCATACTTCCTTCGGTGGGGGAAAAATTCAAACAAGGAATAGAAAAGCAGTGCAGCCTAAGTATCATTCATTCCGGCCACCAGGTGCTTCATGAGAAGCATGTGGAAGAAATATTACCGGCTTTGCTGCGCTAAAAGCAATGATTAGCTTTGCCCCACTGAATGACTCTCCTTTATATTGCTATATCATTATTCATTGTCTACAGCTTGTTGATCATTTATTACTGGTTAATATGGAGATCAATTCCAGCTTATAAGCCAACGGCTGCTTTAAATAAAACAACTATCTCCGTTATCATTCCCGCCCGGAATGAAGAAGAAAATATTGGTTCTCTTTTAGGCGCTTTGCAGAAACAAACTTACCCGGCACAACTATTTGAAGTAATTGTGGCAGATGATCATTCCTCCGATAGCACCGCCAGCATTGTCCGTCAGTTTCCCTCTGTTAAACTAATACAGTTAAATGAAGGCAGCATCAATTCCTATAAAAAGAAAGCACTTGCAAAGGGAATTTCGTTAGCCTCCGGGGAATTGATCGTAACTACAGATGCCGATTGCCTGCCTTCTCCAAACTGGCTGAGCACCATTGCTGCTTTTAAAGAAGAAACCAGCTCTGTTTTCATAGCGGCCCCTGTCGTCTTTGAAAACAATTCCTCCTTGCTGCAAATTTTCCAGGCGCTTGATTTTATGATACTGCAAGGTATAACCGGGGCGGCTGTGGCAAAGAAAAGTTTATCTATGTGCAATGGCGCCAATCTTGCTTATGAGAAAAAAGCATTTGAAGAAGTAAATGGTTTTTCAGATATAGATTCAATTGCTTCTGGCGATGATATGCTGCTGATGCATAAAATATGGAAACGGTATCCGGAGAAAGTACAGTACCTGAAATCAAAAGAGGCTATAGTAACCACGCAACCGATGAAAACCTGGCGGTCGTTCTTTAATCAACGCATCCGCTGGGCTAGTAAAGCCAGGCTATATAACGACAGAAGAATCTCGGCTGTACTACTACTCGTTTATCTTTTCAACCTGTCGTTTCTTGGGCTGTTCATTGCAGGTTTTCAAAACAGTCAATATTGGATATTCTTGCTTTTCTGCTGGGCAGCAAAAACGATTGTGGAAATACCCTTCATAATCAGTGTAGCCTCATTTTTTGGAAAACAATCGCTGATAAAGCTTTTCTTCTTCTTTCAACCATTGCATATTCTTTACACAATTATCTCCGGGCTGTTTGGGCAGTTAGGCAAGTATGAGTGGAAAGGGAGAATGGTGCGCTAATTGATAAATTTTCTTGTTATTCCTTTTTACACTTTTACCCGCTTAGCTTACCTTTCCTGCATGAGTCATTCACAATCATTCCATGCGGCCGCATGGCGGAGACTGAAGAAAAACAAAGGCGCCGTCTTTGGTTTGATTGTAATTGCTCTGGCAGTACTGGTAGCCATTTTCTCTTATTTTATTTCGCCTGATTCTTCCCCTTACGCTAACCGGATCATTTTGGAGATCGGAGGTGAAAAACCAGGCTATCAGCAACAATTCATTAAAGTAAAAAAAGACAAAGATGTTGGCTCTACCAGTTTTTTTACCCGGCTACTATCAGGTAAAGAAGATATTTACTACTATGTGCCGATTATAGATCATACGCTAACAACTGACAGCATCATTGTTCAGAAGTACATTGATGAAGGTGTATCAGAAAGAAAAGCCTATAACAAAGCTTTATTAGCTGATAAGCCAATCATACTGCTCACCTTTCCGTTGGGGGCTGATAAATATGGCCGGGATATTTTAAGCCGTATCATTATAGGCACACGAGTAAGCCTGAGTGTGGGACTGATCACTGTTATAATTTCTCTTAGCATCGGGTTGATATTGGGTTCGCTGGCAGGCTATTTTCGTGGTTGGGTAGATGATGTTATCATGTGGTTCATCAATGTAATATGGAGCATGCCAACATTGCTGTTGGTATTTGCCATTACACTCGCTTTGGGAAAAGGTTTTTGGCAGGTCTTTATTGCGGTGGGACTGACCATGTGGGTGAATGTGGCCCGGTTAGTAAGGGGGCAAGTGTTAAGCGTACGGGAACAGGAATATGTGGAAGCAACCCGGGCTCTTGGCTTTTCTGATATCCGAACGATTGTGCGGCATATCTGGCCCAATATAATGGGGCCGGTCATGGTAATTGCTGCCAGTAATTTTGCTTCGGCTATCGTTATCGAAGCCGGCCTGAGTTTTTTGGGAGTGGGTGTTCAACCTCCTATGCCCAGTTGGGGATTAATGATAAAAGAGAATTATAATTTTATCATTACTCAAAACCCGATGCTTGCCCTTGCCCCGGGCTTTGCCATTATGCTCCTGGTATTAGCCTTCAACCTGCTGGGCAATGGATTAAGGGATGCTCTCAACGTCAGGGGAAAGCTCTGATCTCCTTCTTGTATTTACATCTGTTGCGATCAGCAATGCCAAGCACAAAAAGAACAGGCTGCCGATCTTATCTGTTTCAATAAGGTCACTCAGCAGGTTTAGAATCATTATCATGGTCAATATTACTCCGGATGTGATTGCTACAATTTTATAGTATATATCAGCTACTCTATGATACAACCGTTGTGCATAATATAATAATGCACCTGCTAAGAGTAACCAAAAGAACAATCCCGGAAGACCCTGTTCAATCGCCACCAGAAGAAAATAGTTATGTACTGTTGAATGTTCAGGATTATGGCTCACCCATGTTTTATATGCCGGAATGGTGTACGATTTATAATTGTTATAAAATGTACCGGGGCCATAGCCGGTAAGACCACCGTCCTTTAACATCCTCACTCCTGCTATCCAGCGATAAAACCGCTCAGCGGTTGAGACATCTTTTAAAGTATAAGTAGCAATGAAGTGTTCATTAAAGTTCGTATGAAAGATAGTGGTTTGATAGTCATGAGCATATTGTAAGTAACGGTCATTATTTTTTAACCAGAATACACCGGCCACGGTAATAATAATAAATGTGACATAAGCGATCACCAGCAGCCGTTTCTTTATCAGCCAATAGGACAACATGCCGGCCGCCAATGCCAGCCAGGCACCCCTTGCATAAGAGAAGAAAACTCCAGCAATCAATATTGCTATGGCAGCAGTAAGGTACAATCGTATATTTTCCCGTTTACTCAATTTCCAAAATGCAATCAGAACAGGCAATAAACAAACCTGCATGGCTGAGTAGTTCACATGATTTCGAAAGAAAGGAAGCACTGCATTGTTAACACTGGCAAAACTGAACCCGTATGCGGAATGTCTTACCAGGATAAAAATGGTTGCCGCCAAAAGTGGTGTCGCCAGCAGGACTGCTGTCTTAGTTATAGCTTCTCTAGTTTTAAACACAATAATCGGTGCCAATACAAATGCTCCCAGATACCAGCTTTTGGCTAATAAAAATTTGATTGACAAAAATTGATCTGTTGAAAACAGGACTGTGATAAAAGTCCAGCTTAAAAGTGCAAATA
Organism: Chitinophagaceae bacterium; assembly: GCA_016786965.1. GTDB lineage: Bacteria > Bacteroidota > Bacteroidia > Chitinophagales > Chitinophagaceae > JJ008. The sequence continues at coordinate 10,821 of JAEUVL010000888.1, read as the reverse complement.
AAATAATCAGTAGCGGGTGCTGCAGGCTTTCTTTCACGACCAGCTTTGGCGAATACAACCAAGCACTAAAAAAAACAAATGACACTAACACCATCAGCAACTCATCAGGAAAGTCAGTAGCCAAGAGTGGCGAAAAATTGTACTCGACAGAAAAGGGAAGTGTAAATAACAGCAGGTAGAAAAGGAAATTCTTATGCTGCCAACCAGCACATAACAATAACGCAAGGAAAGGAACTCCGATAAGAATATATATATCGGTCAATACCGTAACTATTGCCGACAATAAAAACAAGGTCGCAAAGAAAGTAAATAAACCTTTCTTATTATTGGCTGAAATTATCACTGCGGCTGAAATTTTCTCCGTTCCATGACCAAGGCTGCCAGGAAAGCAAATAGTAAACTAAGAACTCCTGTGGACATCATTATCTGTAAACGTTTAGGTCGGTCGGGCCTGATGGCCATTTTCGCTTTTTCCACGGTTATTAGTACTGGAGGTTTATTGTCCACCATCAATTGGTATTCACCGATGAGTTTTTCATATTGCTGTATCTCTGCCTGCACTAAACTTCTTTTGTCGGGCATTGAGGCACTGTCGAGTTTATACTGCATCTTTTGGAGGCCCTGTCGTAGTCCTTTTAGTATTGCCTCGTTGCCGGCACTTTGTAAATGTTGGTGTATGCCTTGCAATTCATTCATGATGGAGTTCGCCAGTTGCGGTGCCAGATTTTTATCGGTATCCCACACCTTTACTTTCAACTCTCCATACTCACTCTTTATGACTTTGGTATTTGACTTTAGAAGTGCCGCTGCTTTCATTAGGGCCAAAGCAGCCGTATCTTTAATTTTATAATGATCATAGAGGTTAAACTTTGCACTTACAGTCAGATACACAGTGTCCAGATTGGCTGTACCAATGATTCTATCAAGATCATCCGCATATCCTAATGAGGAGTACAGTGCCTGGATATTTTCATTAAAGATCCTGCCTTTATCAGCCGCCACCGAACTGGCGGGTACGGCTGTGGTTACAGAAAGATACTGGCGGGGTTTCATAAAGGTGATTACTCCTACTGCTAATAATGATAAAATGACAACAGCTGCGATCTGTTTCCACCAGCGGGCAATAAGGTCTGTTATACCAGGCATTGACAAAGAGTTTAGTATTTTCAGATAAAAAATTATATCACTTTTACATTGCGGCTAAAGCTTTCTTCCAGTGAGATAAAGGTCTCTGTCCTTTCAATCCCTTTTATCTTTTGTAACTGGTCATGCAATACAAAGCGCAATTCAGAAATATCCTTACACACTATTTCAGCAAACATACTATAGTTACCCGTGGTATAATTGAGCCTTACTATTTCGGGTATTTTTTGCAGGTCTTTGGCCACGGCATCATACAAAGAGCTTTCTTTCAGATAAATACCTATAAATGCGATCACATCATAACCCAGTTGTTTCAAGTCTGCTTTCAACCTTGTACCTTTAACCACTCCGGCTTCTTGTAGTTTTTTGATACGAACATGAATGGTGCCACCGGAAACAAAAAGTTTTTTGCCAAGATCTGCATAAGAGATCTCTGCATTTTCCATCATGTGGTGAATAATATCCAGGTCCAGTTTATCAAGATTTAATTTAGCTGCCATTTTATGTTTGATTTTAGATAATATTCACAATTATATTCAAATATTTGAATAATTTCTATAATTTCAAAATAATTATTGAAAAATTTGGAACGAACTGACCTACTGGTCTATATTTGTTCTATCAAACCGGAAAAAACCGGTATAGTTCTTAAAATATTGTGGGGTGATGAAATTTTTGGCAGACATGCCCTCTTGTCTCGGGGGTGAGGATAACAGGATAAATATAGCATAGAGCCGCTTTTGCAGCAATGCGGGAGCGACCAGGGTCGACCACTGAACTTTGTGCTACAACTAACTGCCTCGTGGAGGTTCGATCCCTCCCCCTACAGCTTTTCACATGTATTTGTTTAAGCCTTCGTTTTTGCGAAGGCTTTTTTATTGTCCGTAATAATTCCCCCTTACCCGTCTAACGGTGCCTCTTTAAAATCTATTACGAGTCTGCACTATGAATAAAAATTGGCTTAGAAGAGTAAAAGACTAACCTTGTGATATACTATTTTATTTATAAATATCGCTGTACTTTTAAGCCATAAGCAAAACACTCCACCAAACATCATGAAAGCACTTACTACACTTCTCATTGCGTTGCTGTATTCTTTCATCTGCGCCGCACAAAAAGATAAGGTCTATTCCTCCCTCGAAGAAGCATTGAAAAACCCGGCTGATGTATTTGTGCTTTCCCTGAGTAATAAAAAACTGGCACAACTACCTGAAACTATCATACAGTTTCCCAACCTTACATCCCTTGATCTATCCGGTAATAAACTTACGGAGTTACCTCTATCAATTACCCAACTTACCAACCTTGTTGAACTGGATCTGAGTGATAATAAATTCAACACCCTGCCAGAAATAGTTACCAGGCTTACATCGCTTACAGAACTCGATTTCAGCAGTAATAACTGTTCGGTACTCCCAAATTCACTTTCTGCTCTTTCTAGGCTCCGTATTTTGTATTTAAACAATAATAAATTCACCCAGTTGCCAGATGCGGTGCTGAAATTGGCAGGGCTCTCGGAGCTCTACCTCTACGGCAACCTGCTTTCCTCCCTGCCTGAAAACATTGGCAAACTTTCCAAACTTACTGAACTTGGTCTCGGTGGCAATATGCTTTATGCCCTGCCAGAATCTATCAGTCAGCTTACTCAACTCCGTTATCTTACATTGCCATACAACTTGTTCGTCAATTTTCCGGAAACCATCACCCGCCTGCCCAACCTTATTGTACTTGACCTGAACCGGAATAAACTCACTGCCATACCATCAACTATCAACCGCCTAACAGTATTAAAGGAATTATATATAGAAGGAAATAAACTCTCCAACCTTCCAGAGAGCCTGACTGAACTGAGCGACCTTACTACTATTAACATAAGAGAAAATAATTCACTGAAGTTGTCGCCTGCTTTGAAGAAGTTTATAGAAGATAAAAAAATATAAGCCCGACCACCCTATCGTGGTGAAGTCTATTATTCTTCTACAACATATTTCGCTTGTTCTTAAAGGCTATTACCTTTGAAGGCAAATTTATTGCGCATGAAAAAGCTGATACTCCCTGTGTTATTATTACTTTCTTTATTTACTGCTGCACAAGATCAGGCAGTAAAATCTTTACAATCCGAATCAGGCAAATCCGTAAAAAAAGATGTGACTGACACCAGCAAGAAGAACTGGAAAAAAGGGGGGCTTTATAGCCTAAACATTGCACAGGCTTCTTTAAGCAACTGGGCGGCTGGTGGCGATGACTTTTCTCTCGCCGTTAATTCATTACTCAGTCTATATGCCTTTTATCAAAAAGACAAACATAGTTGGGATAATACTTTTGACTTTAACCTGGGGTATGTAAATACTACCAGCCTCGGCAGTCGAAAAAATGACGATCGGTTTGACCTGCTTTCTAAATATGGTTATGCATTAAACTCCAAATTGAATGTTGCTGGGTTGGTAAACCTTCGCTCACAATTCTTCAAAGGTTATACTTATAGTGATAATATAAGAACATTATCGTCCAATTTTATGGCACCAGGTTACCTGCTTCTCAGTGCCGGTCTTGACTATAAACCTAATAAGGAATTATCCATTTATGTATCTCCTCTTACCGCCCGTTGGGTAATAGTACAGGATACAGCTTTATCAAACAAAGGCGCTTATGGTGTAACACCGGGCAAAAATTCAAACCTGGAGATTGGCGCATTCGCCACTATAAATTATTTAAAAGAGATCAGTAAACAGATTACTTATAAGGGGAGAATAGATCTTTTTTCAAATTATAGAAGAAACCCACAAAATGTTGACGTCTTTATGTCCAATATCCTGAACGTAAAGCTATCCAAAGTGCTATCGGCCAATTGGGGCGTTGACCTCATTTATGATGACGACGTACGCTTATTCGGAGTTAACAAGAACCGGCCAGGGCTGCAAGTAAAATCACTGGTGGGTATTGGCCTGTTGGTTAAGTTTTAAATACCACTACTTATTCGTTCCCTCTACACCGTGCTATAAACCAGCAGGTTTTTTTACACATACTTATCTTTGCCTTGTATGGGACAAAAAAAACTAGTGCGTTTTGCTGAGCTGGAAACGTTTAAAAATGTATTACAGTATCCAACCAATATGGCAGGACAATGGGGTGGTTTTTTTGGTAATGAAAATCCTCTGACACTTGAGCTGGCCTGTGGAAAAGGCGAATATGCCACCGGCCTCGGCGAGTTATTTCCTCATCGAAATTTTATTGGTATCGACCTTAAAGGCAACCGCATTTGGGTGGGGGCCAAAAAAGCACTGCAGCAACAACTTACCAATGTCGCATTTATCCGCACACAGATTGACCGGGTAGCAGAATACTTTGACCACGGAGAGGTAGCAGAGATATGGATCACTTTCCCAGATCCTCAATTGCGTATGTCTAAAGCTAAAAAAAGACTCACCCATCCAAAATTCTTGCGTTTATATCAACAATTTCTTGTTCCCGGTGGTTTAATACACCTGAAGACGGACAGCCCGGATCTTTACCAATTCACCAAACTAGTTATCGAATTGTACGGATGCGCCGTGCTCCGGGATACAGATAATGTATTTAAACAGGAACCAGTATCGGCAGAATTGAAAATAAAAACACATTATGAATCGCTGGATATTGCTGGCAGCAACCGCATACATTACCTGTGCTTTTCCTTACCCGCCGACCTTGGCGGTATTGAAAAGGATATCATACTAAAAGAAAAACTGTTGGCGCATGAAGGAACTGATTGAGGGAACTGATTACTACATCAACGAAGAGGGCTACATAGTGCTTACGGAAAAGTACCATCTGGAGAAAGGTTTTTGCTGTGGCAACGGGTGTAAGCATTGTCCTTATCAATTTGAAAATGTGCCCGAACCCAAACGCAGCACTTTACTGACTGCCAACAAAAATTCCTTACATTGATACAGGTTATCAAATTAATACAACCCGATCCCTGAGTTGTATTGGACACAAATCTGCTGTGATGCTAAAGCAATCAGTACAGACTTTAGTTTCTGTGAGCAGTCATCATCTGTGACCCCAAAACTATTCTCCCCTAATTGTTATCTTTAGCTCATGCCTAAAAAATCAGCCTCTGAAAAATTAAAAACTCTCCGTCCTTCCGGCAAACGGGAAGAAAATTTTTTCGAACTTGTCTTTGAAGTGGCAAGGCAGATACCTAAAGGCCGTGTTACATCGTATGGTGCTATAGCCGCATGTCTTGGCGCCAAGTCATCCGCCCGTATGGTGGGCTGGGCCATGAATGGTGCTGGTAGAGTAAAACCCGCAGTGCCTGCCCACCGGGTGGTGAACCGTAATGGCCTTCTCACAGGCAAGCATCACTTCTCTCCGCCTTCATCCATGGCTCAGCAGCTAAAAAAGGAAGGCGTAAAAGTAAAAGATGACCAGGTGGTGGATTTTAAAAAACATTTCTGGGACCCCGCCGAAGAGCTTGGATTTTAGATCCCTTTGATATCTTTGGCGGACACCATAATATTGTACGAATAATGTCTAGCCCCTCCCCGCTTAATCCGCTTACTGAAAGACAGTTGAACATATGCACTTATGGTGGTGCCTTAGGTCTCTTTCTTACCCTTACCTGTTTGATTCAACACCTTGTAGTAACAAAGTCACATTGGATCACTCACATCATGACGTCCCTTTATCTTTTTACCATGATGGCTTTTTTATTGCTTGCCCTGTTACGTTTCTTTGCGCCTTATGTTCTTATTATCACTGCTGTCTTTGCCATTGGCATGCAATATATATGGATGAGAGAAAGTGCCTTTTCCTTGACGGTGCTGTTGCTCTTTTTGTATCATGTCATTTTGCTTGTAGGGCTTTTTACCGAACAGATACCACAAAAACTGAAAGAAAAAAGACGGGTAGAAAAAGCTGAAGAAGATCTGTGGATGGGGAAGTTGTAGAACACACTTGCACCGGTCAATCTTGGTTGATATTACGTCTGATGGAAGATCAAAAGGCTTGAGTAGCATTATAAGCAGGGTCGATTATTTAGTATCCCTCGTTCTTTGTAATGAAAGTACAATAACATGAGAAAAATCCATGTCGCCAGCAGGACTATCAGATGATTTTTTAAGGAAAAGCCATGAAAAAAGAGCCGTCTGCAAAAAGAAACAAAATAAATTCCAAAAAATATTAGTTTTTATTTACTAAATCATTTAGTTTTGATTTGTCTCGCACAATAGCGGGATTACAATACGCAAAAACATAACTTTAACCCATGGCAAAAACAGAAAAAACTACAGACATGTCAACCACTAACAATGAAAAACTAAAAGCCCTCAAGCTTACAATGGAGAAGCTGGATAAGGATTATGGTAAAGGAAGTGTGATGATGCTGGGAGATAAAGCAGAAGCAATACAAGAAGTGATTTCCACCGGTTCTATAGGCCTGGATGTGGCCCTGGGCATCGGCGGTTTACCAAGAGGCCGTGTAATTGAAATATATGGACCAGAATCGTCTGGTAAAACAACGATAGCTACCCATGTCATAGCTGAAGCCCAAAAAAAAGGCGGTATGTGCGCCTTTATAGATGCGGAACATGCTTTTGACAGTGCTTATGCTAAAAAACTGGGAGTTGATGTAGATAATCTTTTAATATCCCAGCCTGACTATGGCGAACAGGCGCTCGAAATAGCTGACCGCCTGATCCTCTCCGGCGCATTGGATGTAGTGGTTATAGATTCTGTGGCCGCCCTTGTGCCTAAAAGCGAACTGGAAGGTGAAATGGGTGATAGCAAAATGGGCCTGCACGCCAGGCTGATGAGCCAGGCCTTGCGAAAACTCACTGCTACTATTTCTAAAACAAATACTATTTGCATATTTATCAACCAGTTAAGAGAGAAAATTGGGGTAATGTTCGGAAATCCCGAAACAACTACTGGTGGTAATGCCCTTAAGTTCTATGCTTCAGTTCGCCTGGATATCCGCCGGCAGACACAGGTTAAAGATGGCGATGAAGCTATCGGTAACCACGTTAAAGTAAAAGTGGTGAAGAATAAAGTAGCGCCTCCGTTCCGTTCTGCTGAGTTTGATATCATCTTCGGAGAAGGTATTTCCAAAAATGGTGAGATCATAGATATGGGAACTGAGCTCGGTATTATTCAAAAAAGCGGCTCCTGGTACAGCTACAATAACGACAAATTGGGGCAAGGTCGGGATTCTGTAAAACAATTAATGGTTGATAACCCTGAACTCGCCAAAGAGATAGAAGCTAAGATCAGGGAGAAGATAAAAGAAATGCAGGCAGCTTAAACTGTTAACATTCAAATAGTTACTAAAATGGGTTAGTAATTATAGCCGTTCCATCACAAGTGGAGCGGTTTTTTTATTTTCCTTTTTCACATTATTTTCATTTCTTTTTTCTAAATCAATGTTTAAACACTGTATATTTGATTCATATTCACAACCTGCTTAGTGAAATCGCCGATACTGATAATAAAATATGACGCAGTCCACTAATAAAAAAAGTTTGATCTCCTGGCTTCACCTTTTCTTCGCCGGGGCTCTTCTCATCACATTTTTTCTTCCCTGGGTTTCATGGGATGGGCATTTAGTAACTGGTTCTGCCATGGCAACTGGTGATTTCTTTGCAATATCTGAGGCTAATTTTAAACTGGCTAATCCATTTCCCAAGCTCAGTTTCACTTTTTATGCTTTTTGGTTAATTCCTGTACTGGCAGCCATTGCCGTAGCATTTGTGTTATTAAAAAGGAATACAATACCTTTTAGTTATATAGCCGGAGCAATGTCTTTGGCCCTTTTCGTAGTGTATTTTCTTTTTACCAAAACCCTGATCGATCTTGGCGTAGGTAAAGATGTGTTCGCTATGCTGAAACCTGCCGCTTACCTGCATGTGCTTGCTGCAGCCGGAATGATCATTACCTCTGCTTCTCCCAAAAGTTTGTTACCAAAACTATTCTGGCTGCTTATAGGTCCGGTTATTGCATATGCTGGATATAAGTTTGGTGAGAAATATATCATGTCAGAAACCTTTGGTGACAGTAAAGATGTGAAAGCTGATTATACGCTAACTGCCGACGACCTTATCAAAGAGTTCGTTGGGAATGATACAGCTACCAACAGGAAATATCTGGATAAAATGCTGGTTATAAATGGAACGGCCTCCTCCATAGAGCTAAAAGAAGATTCTACCAGTACAATCAGCTTTTCCGACAGTACTGGATCTTATGCTATTTTCTCATTGGAAAAGAACCAATACGAAAAGGTAAAATCAATAAAGCAGGGTGATGCCGTTTCTCTGAAAGGGGTTTGCAGCGGAAGTATATTCAGCGAAATATTAGGTACAACGGCTATTACATTTAAAAGAGCAACATTTAATTCAACTAAATAAAAACAAAAACTACACAAATGAAAAAAACAATCCTCTCCTTAGCTATTATCGCCATTACCAGCAGTGTGTTTGCACAAAACCTTACTACCACCTCCGCTACAGTGGCATTCGATGCTACCACGCCTATTGATGCGTTGCCAAAAGCGGAAAACAAAACTGTTATCGCTTCCCTTAACAAAACTACCGGTGCTGTGCTTTTTGAAGCTGCCGTAAACAATTTTTCCTTTAGTAACCCTAAGATACAGGAGCACTTTAATGCGGCCAACTGGATGAATTCTGCATCTTTCCCTAAATTCACTTTCTCCGGCAAAATTGATAAGTTGTCTAAAGTAAAATTTGCCAAAGATGGTGTGTACAAAGTAACTGTTTCAGGCAATCTGACTGTAAAAGGTGTGAGTAAGCCTGTTAGCACTCCGGCTACCATCACGGTAACTGGTGGAAAAGTGTCTGCTGCCACTGCTTTCAGCATAGTACTTGCCGACTACGGTATTACCGGCGCCCCAATTGATGGTGGTAAAGTTGCAAAAGAACCTAAGATCACAGTAGCGGCCTCCTTCTAATAAACTACTTTTTGTTTCCAATAAAAAAACCTCCTTTTACAGGAGGTTTTTTTATATAGGCGATTAGTTTTATTTACCCCTCTATACATCTGCCCACATGCGAAAAAGGTTACTATGTGTTTGCAGCAATAAATTACATTCCGGCGAATGCATGTCTTTTTGATGCAATACTGCATGGACCTGGTTCAGGTCAAATAAGATCTGCCGCTGCTCCGGTGAGGCAATATTGCTTTGCACCCAGGTAACCACAGCTGTCCGTTCACCACTTCTTACTTCATTTACACAATGCAGGTATTGGCAGGGATATAACACAGCATCCCCCTTAGCAGGTTTGAACATAACATTACCCGAGGCAGTCTGCAAGATCAGCTCACCACCTTCATAGGTAGAGGGGTCGCTTAAAAAAATGGTCATCGCAAGGTCTGTGCGTATAGCCGGATCTCCCATTACCGGGCTGTCCACATGCCACCCATAATACTTTCCGGTGCTGTATTTGCTAACGATAGGCGGGTATATTTTCTTGGGTAATGCGGCTATATTAAATAGCGGGCTTGTGGCTAATGCAGTATCTATAATTTCCTGCACCTGGTACAAGGCTTTATTATTCTCTGCCGCTTGCAGATTATTCTTCACCTCTCTGGCAGCCATACCCGCAGTAGCCTTTCCATCCACAAATTCTATTGACGGCAACAACGATTCTATGCGCAAGGTTTCTTCTGGTTTTAATAAACCAGGAATTTGTATAAAATGCTTACTCATGTAAGGTGCTAATTACTATAATACAGCGAGTATACCCTGTGATTGCTTAATAGCAAACCCTAATACTTTTTCCTCATCGATCATCGATGCAGAAATGGTAGTAAAGTCAGTCGAGTTCTTCTGTTTCGGGTTCCTTCTTTTGTAGGAGACCAAAACCTTATTACTATTTTCACTCACTGTTATTTTCAATGCTTTAGCATTTAAATCTATTTCTACTGGCAATGAAATCACCAGCTTCTCCGCTGAATAAGCAGTAGTGCCATCTGATACCATATATCCAGCATCAGTCTTTTTAATACTACTGGGAATGAAGTCGAGCATCACTACATCTTCCACTTCGCTGTATTCAATTCCGGCAATGGCTTGTACACTGGCTTTGGTGTGCTTATCCCGCTGTCTGATAACCCCGCTTTTTTCCATGTGATTGTAAATGGATGACTGGTTGATGCCACCAGACGGCTCCAGAACAATTGTTTCAATTTTTTCTTTTCTTAACTGGTTGGCAATGAAAATACCTGCCTTATTAGCGCCAAGTACCAACACGTTGGTTTTTAGCAATTTTTTGTAAGGAGGGGTATTTTCAAGCAAAAGTTTTGGTGCAATCATTCCCGCTGGCAGTATAACTGCCAGGTTGGAAATAAAATTTCTCCGCTGCATAGAGTGTGTTATGGTTTTTTGGTTCGAAAAGAAGTTGCCGGGGTGTGGCCGACAACCTTTATATTAATCAGTTATTCCTTAACAATCTTAAATGATGTACCATCTTCAAATTTCAGCATATAAATACCTCCTGGATACCTTTCCATATTCACGGTTTGTTGCAGGCTGTTTATGGTAATTTGTTGTAATACCTTGCCCTGCTGATCAGCTAATATCGCTGTTTTATTTTGAATTGTACCAAACTGCTGGATAGTTAATTTGTCGATAACAGGATTAGGGTATAGGGAAACTACGATTCCGGCCTTCAGACTCACGATCAC
>JAEUVL010001011.1 GCA_016786965.1 Chitinophagaceae bacterium | reverse complement strand
CGGCGCTACTAATGATATTACCATTTCCGTTCCTGCCGGTACTGCCCGCTTACGGGTAATGCTTACCTGGAATGATCCTGCAGCAGCCGCTAATGCCAGCACAGCGTTGGTAAATAACCTGGACCTGAGAGTGATCGAAGGTGCTAATACTTATTTTCCCTGGATATTGAATCCCACTACTCCGTCTATCGCTGCCACACAGGCCGATGATAATATCAGTAATATAGAACAGGTAACAGTGAATAACCCTGCTGCCGGTACTTACACATTACGGGTAAATGGTGAAGCCATTACTACCGGCATCAACCAGGCCTATGCGCTGACATGGGAAGTGGAGCAACCATACATTGAAGTAATTTATCCCAACGGTGGCGAAAACTTCTCTCCTTCCGGTTCACAGGTCATCACCTGGGACAATGCCGGGGTAACTGGCACACAAACTGTTCAGTATTCATTAGATAATGGCGGCACCTGGACCACTATTTCTGCATCGGTGGCAGCAGGTACCACCAGGCTTAACTGGACCGTGCCTGCCGGTGCCAATACTTCTACTGCTTTGATCCGCGTATTCAGCGGCGCTATTACAGATAACAGCGATGCTACTTTCAAAATTCTTGGCACCACTACCGGCTTCAGCGGTTCTGGTGTAAGCTGCAATGCCGGTGAAGTGATCTTTAACTGGACAGCCGTGGCTAATGCTACTCACTACGATATCTTCCGGCTGGATCCTGCTACGGGCGACTTTGTAGCGTTGGGTTCAAATATTACTGGTACCACTTATACTGCCACAGGTCTTACACCGAATGCAAGTTTGTGGTTTACCATCCGCTCAAAGAATAATACCACTGGTGCTGTGAGTGAAAGGTCCAATGCCATTAACGTAACTGTTTCTAATGGTGGCGGCGGACTTGGTGCAGTGGGCACTATCTCCGGACTTAGTTCTGCCTGCGGCAACCAGACCGGTGTGGTATACAGCATAGCTGCTGTGGCCGGCGCTACTTCTTACACTTGGGCCGTACCCGCAGGATTTACCATCACCTCCGGACAAGGCACCACCAGTATCACAGTAGATATTACCGGTGGCAGCAGCGGAAACATTACCGTGTATGCAAGTAATGGCAGTTGCCAGACCGCTCCTAATTCGATCACTATTGCGGCAGGCAATGCAGGTGCTGCGCCTGCTTCCGGCGGCAACCAGTTGCAAACTGTTTGTCCCGGCGGTGTAGTGCCAACGCTTACTGCTACTGCCACACCAGCCGCTGGTTATACTATCGTTTGGTATAGTGCGGCAACAGGTGGTACAGTTGTAACAAGCCCAACGCTTAGTGCTGTGGGAACGGTTACTTATTACGCTGCCAGCAGGGAAACTGCATCAGGTTGCGAAAGTGCCACCAGGACCGCAGTAGTGCTCACCATAACGGCTGTTCCTGCTGCCTCTGCCAGTGCAGGCAGTACTACCACCTTCTGCCAGGGTGGCAATGTGGTACTGACCGCTAACAGCGGCTCCTCTTATGTATGGAACCTGGGAGGCAACCCGATCAGCGGCGCCACTGCACAATCCTTTACAGCGAATGCGTCTGGTTCTTATACGGTAACTGTAACAAACGGCTCTTGTACCAGCACTTCTTTACCCATTGTGGTAACGGTAAATCCATTGCCTGCTGCTAATGTGACGGCTGGCGGTACTACTACATTCTGCCAGGGTGGTAGCGTGGCTCTTACGGCTTCTGCCGGAAGTTCATGGCTCTGGAGCAATGGCGCTACCACACAGGCCATCACCGTAACCAATTCCGGAAACTATTCTGTAACGGTGACGAATGGCAGTGGCTGTTCGGCTTCTTCTGCTTCTACTACAGTAGCAGTAAGCCCGAACCCGGTTGCAACCATTACTGCATTCCCTTACACAAGATTATATCCCGGATTGATCACCACCCTTACGGCCAATGTAACACCAACCGGCACTTACAACTACACCTGGTTTAAAAATGGTGTCGCTGTTCCGGGTGCTGTTTCATCCACTCTTACCGGTATCGACCTGGATGACCTGGGCAGCTATACAGTAACGGTAACGAACACCGCTGGTTTACCCTGCAGCAATACATCACCTGCGGTGGAAATCCTGGATTCTGCTTATACCAAACTGTTCATCCTGCCAAATCCTAACAATGGTGAATTTGATGTGGTATATCACAGTGCCGGTGCTAATACTTATACGCTGAGCCTCTATGATTCAAGAGGAGCTGCAGTGTACAGCAAGGCTTATACCATTGCTTCGCCTTACCAGCGGATGCATGTGAACATCAAACAGCATGGCCGTGGTCTGTACCAGGTAGTGCTGACAGATAAGAGCGGCAAACGCATTGCCAATGGCAAAGTGGTGATACAATAAACAATAACTACTGAGAATAAAAAGGCTGTCCGGTTCCGGGCAGCCTTTTTTTATAAATAATCGCACACAGCCTGTCCCGCTCAAACCTATCGTGTGGACACAAATAATACAGGCACACAGATGACACGGGTTGGACGGATGTCCACTGATTTTTTTTTTCGTCTTTGGCGGGATAAACAGGATCAATGAACCTTAAACGCTTCTAAAATAAAGGAAGGTTTTTAAATCCTTATAGTGCATAGCAGTATTAATCCGTTTTAATCCGTTGAACCCGTGTCATCCGTGTGCCTGTATTTTGCCTTTTCGTTATCAATGTGCTATTAAGATAAGTCAGGTCATTATTCACCATTGTAAGATGACTGCTTGCGCCGGTAAGATGGCTCCTTGCACTGGTAAGCTGGTTACTGGCGTTGGTAATTTGACTCCTTGCAATGGTAAGTTGGTTACTGGCGTTGGTAAGATGACTCCTTGCAATGGTAAGACGGTTACTGGCGACGGTAAGATGACTTCTGGCTGTGGTAAGATGACTCATTGCAACGGTAAGCTGGTTACTGGCGTTGGTAATTTGACTCCTTGCAACGGTAAGCTGGTTACTGGCGATGGTAAGAGGGCTGCTGGCCCTGGTAAGACGGCTGCTGGGTGGGGTTTAAAGTATTTATTTACAGCATTTATGGCTCTTTTAGGATTTAGAAGTGGTTCGGACTCGTTCCGCAGTCGTTCGGACAAGGGCGGAAATGAGGGCTAATTGGTCAAAAAGGAGGTGTTTAAAGGAAATACTATTGAAAAGGAGATAGTTAGGAGTGTTTTTTAGGGGCTAGACTGGCGGGAAAGCGGTACTGCTACAGATATGGAGTGTGGGGACCGTACCGTAAACTATCCTGGAATACCTGAAACCGCTATTCCAGGCTTTGCGCTGTCCCGGCTTGTGGAAAATGCCCCTGCCACCTCAGTACCTGCCTACGGCAGCCTGTGCTACAGCCCAAAACTGCTACCCTGCTGTTATCAATTTTTTGAGTGTAGTACGCAAAATTTTAATAATGCCATGACCCCGGCGAGCGGCTGCTTACCCATTTACCCTGCTCCCCCACCAGCCTATTGTCATGGTGTAAATACCCTGTTTTTGGTATTGTGGAGGTGGGGTGATTGGTGTACGTTGGTGGGGATATCATGAAGTGAACGGATAGAAACATTTACCATCGGGTATTGGCGCTACTGGTATGTTATGGATCTGTAGTTGATAATCAGGTAAATGATAAATTGATACATTTAAAAAGTAGCGCAAATACACGAGTTGGCTGAAATTCTACACGACCTACCGTTTACTAATTACACATAAAACTCAAAAAAATGGAAGTATTAGGAAGTCTTGCAATTTTAAAGTCGAATGAAACTTTGCCAATACCTTGGTGGCATAGAGCTCCACTTGGTCTCTTGAATAACACTTATGTTTATATCGCAATTGTAAAAAGCGAAAACAGACCCGTTGGCGACCTAATTCTTTCTGTACTTGACCCATTTAAATGGGAGAATATGTTTAGGATTGATTGCTTTGACGATGATAAACCTGGGATTATTAAAAAAATATTTGAAACAATTTTGCCATTAAATATTGCAATAGCAGAAACCGCAACAGTTGATTCAGGTAAAATGCATCACGTAACACTTATTTGTGAACCATATGGAAATGAAAAAGTAGATATAGAAACTTTGAGGACAAATTTGGCTAAAATAGAACTAAAAAATTTTAAAGTTCGACCCTTTATTGACCAAATGCCAGAGATATTATGGCACGACTATGCACCAATAAACTATGGTTGGGTTGAAAATGTTCAGTGGAGAAAAGAACTTGAAACTCTATATCCTAATTCACTTTCAGATGTAGATTTGGAAAGGGCAGTAATTTCAGCTGACACTACAAACAGATTCATTAGATATGTTTTCCCAAAAAACGGAGCTT
Source organism: Chitinophagaceae bacterium (assembly GCA_016786965.1). Taxonomy (GTDB): domain Bacteria; phylum Bacteroidota; class Bacteroidia; order Chitinophagales; family Chitinophagaceae; genus JJ008. The sequence continues at coordinate 1,250 of JAEUVL010001011.1, read as the reverse complement.
TATCATTAAACATTGAACACTCTGATACACCCGGTGCTTTAAAGGAAATAACCGAAGCTATAAAAAATTCAGATTCAAATATTTTATCTTCTTTGTTAAGACGAGGTGGTGCTCGTCCCAAGAATGCCATTTTGATTGCCGTTTGTGAACCATCCAAAGGTTTGAGTATTGATAATCACAAGCAAATGCTGCAACAAAACTTAGAGAAGCTAAATCAAAAAATACGTCCTAAATGGAAAATAAAAGTAGGCGATAATTTAAAATATTTGATTTATCCAAAGCACCCAGACGATTTTGTAGCAAGAGTACCATCAGAATTAATTCCTCATATCAAGACTTACCTCAAAGAAGTCGAGCCCAAGAAGATTCCGGTATTCTTGTCAAGGAGGTTCCTAACTGGGGATAGGAGAGATAATATTGTTAGTACTGTTAAAGAAATTCTGGGTAAAAATGGCTACCAAGTCATTGAGGCAAATCCCGAACCTGGATATTTTATCACTTCAATTATTCAAATTGCTTCAAAAATGTGGCTATCTAAAGCTGGAATTGTTTTGGTGACAGGAAGTGCTGAACAAGATGGTTTTGGTATCAATCTAGCACACGAAGCTGGTTTTATGCAGGGGCAAGGAAAACCAGTAATGGTATTAGTAGAAGAAGATAGCAGAGAAAGTATGAAAAAATTTACAAACATAAGCGGTCTTGTCGCTCCTGGTTTCGCAAATGACGACAATGCCTTTGACCCAACACATAAAAATTCTATTGAGGCTATTATAACAAAATGGATAAACACAATGAAAAATGTAGACTAAAGAACTTCAGCCAACTGTGTCTCGTCCTGAAATAGGTTTACACAAAAAAGTAAACTTATGGACATTAAAAAACAAGCGGTAAAGGAATACCTAACCCAGGGATTCACTTACCGGCAGCTGGCAGAAAAGTATGGGGTTGCTGCCGGCTATTTTCTTGTATATATTCCATGCCTGTATTGGAACAAAAATCATACAGGCTTTGCCTTCATTTACATAGTGTGTATATTTATAGAACGGCAGCGGTTTTTTCACAAACTGCCGTTAGCTGAAACCCCACGCAACTGTCTTAATATCGAAAAAGAGATGTACGACCCTTCTAAACTTGAGCAACTTTACAAACTTCTGGACAGCGCTGAGAAATTGGCGACACAATTTACTGGCGGTTATTCTGATCATTTCTTTTCGGCTGAAGAATTTCATACAGCTCTCTCTGATTGCATT
>JAEUVL010000865.1 GCA_016786965.1 Chitinophagaceae bacterium | reverse complement strand
TCAGCGGGATGGCATAGCTGTTTATAGTATATTCGCAGCTATGGCGGAATCATTATCATACGAACAACTATTAGCAGCAGCCCGCACTTTCGGCACTCCTTTATATGTGTATCATGCAGAGAAAATAAAGGAACAGTATGAGAAACTGACAACCGCTTTTTCCATTCTTGATACAAAGTTTTTTTATGCATCCAAGGCTCTGACCAACATTCATGTGCTGAAGTACATTAAATCGATAGGTTGCCAGGCAGACTGCAGTTCTATCAATGAAGTGAAGCTGGCGCTGCATGCAGGGTTTCCGCCGGAACAGGTCTTATATACATCCAATGGTATTGCTTTTAGCGAAATTGAAGAAGCGGTAGCAGCCGGAGTGCATGTTAATATTGACAGTTTGTCCAACCTCGAAAAGTTTGGAAAAAAATATGGGCACAGTTACCCCGTTGGCATCCGAATACGGCCCAACATCATGGCGGGTGGTAACCTGAAGATATCCACCGGGCATGATGCCAGTAAATTTGGAATACCAGTCGATCAACTGGTACAAATAGAAGAACTGGTGAAAGCAAATAATATTTTCATCCGCACCCTTCATATACACACCGGCAGCGATATTAAAGAGGCTGATGTATTTGTAAAAGGAATGGAAGTATTGTTTGAACTGATCCCCCATTTCCCTGAACTGGAAGTGATAGACCTGGGCGGCGGTTTCAAAGTGCCTTACAAGCCCGGGGAAGAAGAAACCGATGTAGAATTACTGGCGCAGAAAATAAAAGAAGCATTTGACAGCCATCCGCTGGCAGGCAATAAAAAATTTCAATTGTGGTTTGAACCAGGAAAATTCATGGTAAGTGAATGTGGTTACCTGTTAGCTGAGGTAACGGTTTTGAAAGATACTGGTAATATAGTATTTGCTTCAGTGAACAGTGGATTGAATCATTTGATAAGGCCAATGATGTATGATGCCTGGCACCGGATCGAGAATATCTCAAACCCTGACGGAGAAAAGAAGGTGTACACGGTCACAGGCAATATTTGCGAGACCGACACCTTTGCATCTGACAGACCTATCAATGAAATACGGGAGGGGGACATTCTTGCCTTGTATAATGCCGGCGCCTATGGTTTTGAAATGGCCTCTAACTATAATTCCCGGTTCAGGCCGGCAGAAGTCTTTATTAAAGAAGGCAAAGCGCAACTGGTACGCCGCAGGGATGAACTGAATGACCTGCTGAGAAACCAGGAAGAAATTTAAGCGATCCGTTATTGAGCCAACGGCTTTACCTTAATGATAGTGCTGGTTTTGGAAGTAACAGGCAGTGTGCCAAACGAAGCCTCTGTATTACCGGTTGATTCAGTATTCATCACTTTCTCCCTCAGTATACCGGTGACCCGGTCAAGAATAATTTTCCCGGTAGATTTATTGTTCATCGTTGTGGTGGTTTCGCTGCCCATCATTTCTGCTTTGGTAATCGTGACGGAGTTGGTGGCAAAATCAACCACGATTACAGAATCATTGATGGCTGTAATCGCATAAGCGGCATCAAATTTCCCCTGTTCATTTTCATACGACTCAGTCCAGGCGTCTCCTGTACCGGCTTCTTTTTCAGGTAGTACTTGGAAGAAACTGGGTTTTCCTTTTTGTGGCGGTTGTACCAGTTCTGTTACATCTTTCAGCATACTGGTGATGATGGCCATGCGGCTGTCTGTCTCACCAGCAGAAAATTTCTCCGGCACCGCCATCAGCGTTTTACCATTG
>JAEUVL010000851.1 GCA_016786965.1 Chitinophagaceae bacterium | reverse complement strand
GTTTTAATGAGCATTCCTAATCTCGGGTTCTTTAGAAAGAAAGACCGGTGCACATGCATAAATCGCCAAAACAATGCATCCCAAACTTCTGCCCATTCTTCCGTTTTTTTATAATTGCTCATTTTAAAGATGTAGTTACTTCCGCTTATATAAGGCTTAGTACACATTAAGCCTCCGTCTGAAAATTGCCCCATACCGTATACGTTGGGAACCATCACCCAGTCATAAGCATCAATATACATCTCCATAAACCAACGGTAAACTTCATCGGGATCGAATTCACACAATAACATGAAATTGCTTAATAACATCAGTCTTTCTATATGATGGTTGTATGCAGACTGCTTGAGTTTCTTTATAGTAGAATCAATTGGCGTAATACCAGTAGTACCATCATAAAAGCTCGCCGGGATTTTTCGTTTAAATTGCCAATAATTACAAGTACGCTGCCTTTTGCCTTCCCTGATATAAACCATCCTGACAAACTCCCGCCATCCCAGAACCTGGCGTACAAAACCTTCAAGGCTGTTAAACGGTATGTTGTGCTTTGCTGCATGATCTATGGCCCTGTCAATAACATACATTGGCAATAGCAATCCCACATTCAGCAAGCCGGAAAGAACTGAGTGATGCAAATAGCTTTCTTCTGCTATTATCGCATCCTCATAAATACCAAATTCCGAAAACCGTGATTGCAAGAACTCCGTCAATGCAGTTTCTGACTGCTCATGGGTTACGGGGTAATAATACTCCGGGTTAATCTCACCATAGTTGTCAGGAAAAGAACTTTCAACATATACTGCGGCTTCCTTGTGATACACTGAGAGATACTTTTCCTTTAATTGAGGTGGTTTTTGCCCCTTCGGATACCTTGCCCTGTTTTCATCATCAAAAGACCATTTTCCTCCAAATGGGGTTGAGTCTTCGTTGACCAAGATATCCCTGGTTTTTCTCTGGTGAATATAAAAATCAGTTTGAAAATATTTTTTCCTGTTGCTCTGATATGCGTTTAACTGTGTTTGGGAATTAATAAACATAGGATTTTCTATAAACTCGATACTTATTCCCGACTTCAGACAAGCATTACGTATTCTTTTTTCCAACCAATCATCGCAGGGGTCATACATCATGATTGTAGAAATTCCCTTACTTTTTAAGCCAGGGATCAAACATCTAATGTCGCCTGCCTTATCAGTTGCGTTTACATAATTTACTTGAAAACCATTTTGTTTTAAATAGCTATCAAAAGCTTTCATCGATGCTCTGTGAAAAACCAGCTTCTGCTTATGAAATTTATACAGCTTAAAAAATAACAACTCCTCAATTAAATATATAATGTCACACTGTTTAAGCGGGGCAGTGTGCTGGAATAGAGTATTAGGAGGTAAGATAAATGCCTTCTTCAATTGCTGGTTATAACAATACCCCAAACAATTCCAATCAGCCTTTGTTCAATACTGGTAAATGTAAATAAATACCTGAGAATCTATATTGTAAAAAAAAGGAACTGCAACTTACTGCGGGCAAAACTGTTTGCGAGGAATAGAAGGTGACGCTTGTTCGTTTTAAGATTTTAGCTTGACGCCCCTACATAAGATATATGTTCCTATAACCAATAATCAGCCCTTCCTCTAAACAAAAAACCATCCGCTTTTTCAAACGAATGGTTTTGAGGATCTGTGCTCTTGTATCTTTTATACCCTGAAGTGAGCAAAAGCCTTGTTAGCTTCAGCCATACGATGGGTATCTTCTTTCTTTTTAAATGCAGCGCCTTCGCCTTTGCTTGCTGCTACTATTTCACCGGCCAGTTTATCAGCCATACTGCGTCCATTCCGGTCGCGGCTGTAGCGGATCAACCATTTAATGCTTAAAGATATCTTCCTGTCAGGGCGAACCTCTGAAGGTATCTGGAAAGTGGCACCACCGATACGGCGGCTGCGAACTTCTACAGCCGGGGTTACATTGGTCAATGCTCTCTTCCAAACCTCATAACCATCCTCACTGGTTTGCTTCGCTACTTTATCAAGCGCATCATAGAAGATCGTAAAGGCTCCACTCTTTTTACCTTCCCACATCAGGTTATTTACAAAACGGGTAACCAGTTTATCGTTAAACTTTGGGTCTGGTGCTAAAGGGAGTTTCTTTGCTTGTGCTTTCCGCATATCTTGAAATTATATTTCTAATTAACTAATTGACTTTAAAACAAATCAGCTTACTTCTTAGCCTTTTCTTTCTTTGTACCATATTTAGAACGGCTCTTCTTACGGTCTTTTACACCCGCGGTATCCAATGATCCACGGACGATGTGATAACGAACACCTGGTAAGTCTTTTACCCTTCCGCCGCGGATCAGCACGATAGAGTGCTCCTGCAGGTTATGGCCTTCTCCGGGGATATAAGCGATCACCTCAATTTTATTGGTCAAACGTACCTTAGCCACTTTACGCAATGCAGAGTTTGGCTTTTTAGGCGTGGTAGTATAAACCCTGGTGCATACACCACGGCGTTGGGGACACTCATCCAAAGCCCTTGATTTACTCTTGGCCCTGATAATTTCTCTTCCTTTTCTTACTAATTGTTGAATTGTAGGCATTCTTGACCCTTATTTTTGGGAGGGCAAAGGTAAAGGCCCAACCCTTAATATCCAAAAAATTAGCGGTGCTTTTTAATATTTCATATCCCCGCTGTGGATAACCGGCTTATTTGGGCAAAACTGCCTTTAAAACCGGGGACAAGACAGGTAGCGAAGCGGTTTGCCCGTCTTGCGGCCTATATAAGTAAAGGAAAGTTCCAGGCTGTTAGTGCCTGTCACGGCCTTCCCTAAGTCAGAAATATTCACATCGTAGCTTACTCCCAGCGCAAAATTGTGAAAAGCCACCCCTACATAGGGTGCAATAGCATCCTCCATCCTGAAATTAGCTCCAAAAAGCAGGTCAGTATAATCATTCGCCTTTAGTTGGGTAAAAAGTCCTATCATCTTCTCACTCGCATTTCCCTGCCTCATATACAGGAGGTTAGGCGTGATGCTCACTGTTTCTGTCAGGTTGATCCTTGCCCCTGCATGTACTGTAAATCGAACAGGCAATACCTGCTTGGTGCTGCTGTTTACAAAGGGGTCTTCCGGTTTTGTAAGGTGGAAGGCCGCCACTCCGCCAAATAGGTTCACTTTCTTATCCGGGCTGGCATCCATATAAGATAGTCCTGCTCCAAGATCCAGCACAGAAGAAGATGTTTGGGAAATAAGGTCTGCGGAGATAGTGCCTGGATTATAACCGGTTATCGGGTTCCATTGATCCCCAAATTGGAATTTTGCCGGATCAAACCGGCGGCTTAGCAAACCAGCCTGTATTCCAATAGTGATCTGCTGGTTATTATCAGTACCGAATTTAATACCGCTGTAAGCGACAGTAGCATAAGCGTTCAGGTATTTATAACCTGCATCACCAGCTGACTGGCTCATGAAATTAGCACCGAGGTTCAGGTTCTTTCCAGTAGCCACATCAGCTGAAAATCCGGCAGTATTAAAGGGCGTCATTACCTCACTCCATTGGTTGCGGTACACACCGGTGAAACGGTAATCCCCATCCATCACACCCGCCATACCCGGGTTAAGCCAGAGCGGGTAAGCATAGAACTGGGAGAAATGCGGGTCCACCTGTGCATTTGCCTGAGTTGCTCCAGTACAGATTAGCAGCAGTGTATAAAATATCTGTCTCAAATATTACCGTATTAAGTTGATTGAACCTTTTTTATTAACAATGGTACCATCCTGCAAAACCACTTTCAATGTATAGGCGTAGACACCAATAGGTTGCTGCCTGCCGTTGTACATTCCGTTCCATCCTATACTGATATTATCAGAAGCAAAGATCAACTGGCCCCATTGGTTAAATATCCTGAA
>JAEUVL010000747.1 GCA_016786965.1 Chitinophagaceae bacterium | reverse complement strand
CACAACCTTACGATACAGCTTAGCTACGGATGAAAGCCCTGCCTATGAATGGTCGGATGATGGAGCAGCGGAAAAAGAAGGTCAAAAAGCAGAAGATCTGTATTACTACCAGTTGGGGGTGATCGATCTCGAAAAGAACTCTAGGGTCATTGTACCTGTTATGAGTACCTCCGTTACCTACACTGAGATATATACCGCCGACCTGCCGCTCATCAGCACTTCGTTAGAAGAGGAGAATTCCATTCAAACCTATCACAGTTACCTTATTACCAATACCACCAATGCTCCCTTTACCACCGGTACTGCATTAGTGCTGGACCGTACCGGGCAGCCGTTGGCACAGGCACAGCTTACCTACACCCCGGTAAAAGGCACTGCAGAAATGCAGTTATCCAAAGCAGTGGATGTACAGGTAAAGAATGAAGAAGAAGAGACCGGCCGGGAAAAAAGCAATGTATTAAAATCAGGCAATGTCTATTACGAAAGAGTAACTACCGGCGGCACCATCACCATCAATAATTACAAGGACAAGAAGATAAAGATCAGGGTCACCAAAAGCATAGACGGCGTATTTTCCTCCGCCGACAATGCCGGCAAGGCCCGCAAGATCAAATCAACAGAGTATGGTAAAGCTGGAACCGAGATATATTGGGAAGTAGAAGTGGAAGCAGGCGCTAAACTGGTGCTGAAATATGAGCATTACATATTGAAATAAACACTCCGTGCCAAGTATTATTTGAAAGATCGTTCCGTTGCACAGAGATCCGTGTTCATCTGTCCAATCTGTTCTATCAATGTGCCTGTATTGCTTATTGATACATTAGAAATAACTATAGCTCTATCAATAGCAATGTCCCTTTAAGTGTGCTGGAGTGTCACATTGATCAATCCAACAACCACCCTATGGCCGGGTTTTCTTTCGCTTGAGATGCCGGCTATTACTAAAAAGCGTTTCTGTATATTGTACAAACACATTCGTCCTGAAGTCGGCCGGTTGTACACTGTTCAGCAATGCAGGGCCGCCGGGCCGCTGTGCGGTAATGATACTGCGGAAATTCTCCTCACTCTTATTGAACTGGGTGCTGTCTTCATACTCGGTGATCAGCACCAGGTCGAAGGTCTTCGCAGAATCAGGCTTCACTCTTTCCAGCCGGTAAGATTTGATATACCCTTTTTCCAAAGCAATGTCACGGTACAGCTTCCAGTTGTTACGGTAATAGTACAATGCTTCCTCAAAACGGTCATTCTTCACTTTTACAAAATCCATAATCAGTACGGATTGCCCCTGGCAAACAATACTGGCAAGCAACAATAAAAAGAGCAAACGGGATCGCATATGATTTTATTTTGCACACAAACTACAGGTCGGCCCGTTTTCCCAAAAGCTAAATTTGATAAGCGGAAGAGTTCATCCGCACTTTCCTTTTCCTTTCAGGATACTAAGATCAATACCCGCAATGATAATTGGATACTTCCAGCCCCCTGGTCCATGCTTTACCATCCCACTGGTAGGATTGAAAACCAATTCCTTCAAATGATTGGGTTACCGTGAATATCTCAGCCCTGCCATCATTATCAGTATCCAGTATATCCAGCAGCATCTCCTGGTAAATGCCCCCGTCCACATCAACGATCTCTCCGCTCATTACTTCATCCTTTTTAATTCTTCTGCACTCACTGTAGTTGATGGTATAGCCTGTTTTGGTCTTGGTCGCAATGAAAAATAACAAGCCCCGTTCAGCACTGTTGGGAGAAACCGTATAAGTGCCCACTATTTCGTTCACCTTATTATTATCCGCATCAATTGCGGTTAGCTTTACCGCTTTCAGTCCCTTCACGGGTATCTTGTTCTTTTGAAACTCTTTGATCACCAGTTTATCGATCACTATCTTCTCTGCGGCTGTCGGCGCTTTCCTTACACCGGATGCCGGTTTGGTGGTGGAAATGTTCGTGGCCAGGGCCATTTCAAAACCTTTTAGTCGCAGCTTAGAGGAGGATATCTTCACATTGGCGGTAGTAGCGGCACATTCAGTTTCTGCATTTGAGCTCACCACCGTCACTTTGCCATTATCCTTACCACCATAGATCAGCCGGTAGGAATCACCCGCTTTATAATAGACAGCACTGAAAGAAGCAGGGGTCGAGGTCTCATCTCCCCCGATGGCCTGTACCAGTTTACCATCTTCCAGCGTAGCGATAGCTTCTATGTATTGTCCGTCATTCAACACCGCAAAAAGTACAGGTGGCGCTGTCTCCACCTGTTTTTCTTTTTTGATAAAAGCAAACGAAACAAAGGCGCTCAATAAAGAAAAAAGAAACAACTTTTTCATTGATAATTTTTTCTAAATGTAACCCTAAAAACCCAATGCCAGTGAAGTAGTGGTTATAACAGCGCCTTCGCTTTCCGGTT
>JAEUVL010000741.1 GCA_016786965.1 Chitinophagaceae bacterium | reverse complement strand
AGATTCGGAGCAAAGAGTTTTCATATTGGCTTATTTGCGAAAACAGGCGAAACCTACGAGTGGTGGACAAAGACCAATAAGTCATTTAATAATGATAAGCCGGACGATGTGGAAAATCTGTCCGCTATTTCTCCCATCAGCTTTCTCCTGATGAATAGCAAGAGTAAAACATATAGCTGGATGAACAAGCCACTGTATGGCTATGAAGTGGAAAGCGGTGGCCGGATACAATTTATTCCATACAAGCGGTTTGATGCCATCATCACCATCAAAAAGGTAAAGCTGCCTACTTATAAATAATTCCTTTACACCCGCACCGGAGGAGAGAGCTGGCACACTTATGATATTGAACAACAGATATGCGCAGCATTGATGTTAAATATCACAACCATTTCACCACTGGTCCCGTCTCACCATTTTCCAATATTGTATCACCGTATTTGGGGATTGTTTTACGGGGGAGGAGCCGGTAATATTGCTGTATCCTTTTAACCATAAAACTTTATTTATGACAGTTCGGCCAGTTACTACACCCGCACATTTACCCAAACTGAACCTGCTTCGGGATCGCCTGCAGCATACTTTACAGCTTTCGGTGGAAAAAGCAGCGGCACATCTTGGTAATCCTTCAAAATACCCGCTGCCCGCAGGTAAAGAAAGCCTGGAGTACGCTATCATCGACCTGGTAAAGATACTCCCCAAAAGAAAGAGGGATAAGTTTCTGGATAAAATGAAAGAGGCAATTAATACAACAGCTTCCGCCAGGCAGCAAAAGTATGGGGCACTCGCAGCCGTAGATCTTAAAAAGGCCACGGCGATCGTTGACCAGGTAGAGGCCATGCCCATACCAGATGAAATGAAGATCACCAGTGAAGAACTGATGCTACTGAGAAAACAACCCGGTAAAAAAACAGCAAAAGCAAAGACAGGTTATAAAACAACAGCCGGTCCAGGACAGCCCCGGCAGGCGGTTGCGGGTACTGTATTACAGTTTAGTGTAGAAAATATTACCTGTACAGATACCAACGACTTCAGAAAAGATGAAGTAAGCTTTTCTGCATTTGTAACAGACAGCACAGGGGCCACGCAGGAGCGCAGCAATTTCTTCAGCGCCGATTTCAAAAAAGGAGAAAGTAAATCACCCGGTGCTGCCGGAAACAACCTGTTCACTATCAACCTCGGCGATTCTACCGGTGGTGTATTTCCCGCCGCTTTTGCCGGGGGTGTGCTTATTGTGGAAGAAGGCTTCTTCGGAGGC
>JAEUVL010000720.1 GCA_016786965.1 Chitinophagaceae bacterium | reverse complement strand
TTTTTATAAAAATGCTTTTACTCCTGTCCTGTGTTTATATATCGGGCCTGTTGTTTGGGCAAAAAGTGCCGACAGGCTCTGGAGTTTCTATTCCTGCAATGGGTATTCAAAAAAATCTTTCCGATTCAGCATTGCTTGATGCCGTACAAAAACAAACATTTCGTTACTTCTGGGATTTTGCGCATCCTGTTTCGGGTATGGCCCGTGAGCGGAGCAACAAAACTTTTGGTTATGGCGATGAAGTGGTAACAACAGGCGGTACTGGCTTCGGTATCATGAGTGTGATTGTGGCCGCAGAAAGAAAATGGATCAGCAGGGACACAGCCGCAAAGTTTTTACTCAAGATGGTGAACTTCCTATTAAAGGCAAACTCTTATCATGGTGCATTTCCTCATTGGCTGGATGGTGGCACAGGCAAAACTATTCCCTTCAGCCGTAAAGATGATGGTGCAGACTTGGTGGAGACATCTTATTTGTTCCAGGGATTACTTTGTGCCAGGCAATATTTTGATAGTAATGATAAAGTAGAAAGAGAATTGTGCAACCGTATTTCGTGGATGTGGCCTGATATAGAATGGAAGTGGTTTACGCAGGGACAGGATGTGCTATATTGGCATTGGAGTCCCAATAATGGATGGGCAATGAATTTCCCGGTACGTGGATTTAATGAATGCCTGATCATGTATATACTGGCTGTTTCATCTCCCAATGAAAGATACCAGGTGTCTTCGGCAGTTTATCACAACGGTTGGGCACAAAGCAATTTCTTTAAAAATGGCAAAGAGTTTTACGGCATTAAGTTACCGCTGGGATTTGATTATGGCGGCCCGCTTTTCTTCTCACAGTACTCATTTTTGGGCTTAGACCCCCGAGGATTAAAAGACCGTTATGCTGATTACTGGGAACAGAATAAGAATCATACATTGATCAACCGGGAACATTGTCTTCGCAATCCCAAACAATTCAAAGGATACGGCCCCAATTGCTGGGGGCTAACTGCCAGCGATACTTATAATGGATATGCCGCTCATTCACCAACTGAAGATATTGGAACCATTTCGCCTACGGCGGCACTAAGTGCATTTCCATACACACCGGAATATTCTATGCAGGCGTTGCGTCATTTCTATGAAAAATTGGGAAATAAGATCTGGAGTGAGTATGGCTTTGTGGATGCTTTTAATGAATCGAAGAACTGGGTGGCAGAATCGCACCTCGCAATAGACCAGGGGCCAATTATTGTGATGATCGAGAATTACCGTTCTGGTTTACTATGGAAATTGTTTATGAGCTGCCCGGAAATAAAAACAGGATTAAAAAAGCTGGGTTTTGAGAGCCCTGCTTTAAAATAGAAGATTTTTATAAAAGGAGGTAAAGAATAAAGCTGATGGGCGCAGGTAAC
>JAEUVL010000708.1 GCA_016786965.1 Chitinophagaceae bacterium | reverse complement strand
GCGCTGGCGAAGAGCCGAAACAAATTCTTCATCCCGTTAAAGGTCCCTTCTTTCCTGCTGAAATGGATGCTGGGTGAAATGAGTGTGGAGATATTGAAAAGCGCTACCGTAAGCGCAGAAAAAATAAGTGGCACTGGTTTTACCTTCCGTTTTACCACTATTGATGCTGCGGTGCAGTGAAACATACCGGTCAATGCTTTTTTGTTAGGGAACTAAGGACTATTTTACATCTTCAAAAATCAACCGGTCATCAATCACTCCCTTTCTACGAGGCAATACCTGCACTTGCTGGCAGGCATAGCGATCATTCTTTTCGCTACGGCCTGTACTAAAAAGAACACTGATGGTCCGGTACCTGTGGCGGAGCAGATAAAAGGTGATACAGCCACCGTTTCTCTTTATATAAAAAAAGCCAACAGTTTTCTCCAGACCAATTACGATTCCCTCTATTACTATATGGACAGGGCCAGGGCTATTTCTGTGGCGCTGAATTATGCACAAGGAGTGGCGATGGCCCGTGCGATGGAATCTAACTATTTACGGAGAAAGGGAGATTATTCCGGCGCTATCACTCTTGGCCTGCAGGTGGTGCATATGTACGACAGCCTGCGCATGTGGAAGGAACTGGTACGATTAAAGAATGTGATCGCTGATATCTATAAAGAAATGGGTGGTGAGAAAGGCACTATGGAGTACCTGGAAAAAGGGATCGAGATCTCCAAGCAGGCACAGGTGGTGGCCGAACGGGAACGGTATCCTTTTGGAGTGATCATCAGCCTGAACCAGCAGGCGATCACCCTGCGGGACATGAGCAAGGAGTCGGGCCGGAATGACCTGATGGACAGTGCTTTTCATTTATTCCAGCGGGGCCTGCAGCTTATCAATGAAACAAAGGAAGGAGAGGAGGAACTCGGAAAATTTTATAACAATATCTGCCAGGTGTACAATGAGCATTATAAAGATTATCCGAAGGCACTGGAGTATGTGAACAAAGCAGTGGAGTTTAATACGAAGCGAAACAACCAGCTCAGCCTGACCTACAATTATGCTAACCTCTCGCATATCTATTTGAATATGGGAAATACGGATAAGGCCAATATGTATGCGCATATGATGCTGGCACTTTCCCGGCAACTGGCTTCTCCTTTCCGGATGGTAAATGCGTATAATGCCCTGGCCCGTATTAATAAGACCATGGGCCGCTATGATTCGGCGCTATATTATAAAGAAATGAATACCTACCTGGGCGATTCACTGAACAATGTGAAAAGGGCAGGGCTGATCGCCGAATCG
>JAEUVL010000641.1 GCA_016786965.1 Chitinophagaceae bacterium | reverse complement strand
AGAAAGCACAGGTATTCAAACGCAACAGACCTCTGCCACATCCGCCAACTCTTCCATCCGCATACAAGGACTTGATGGACGCTACACCCAAATATTAAAAGACGGTTTCCCGATCTATGCAGGTTTCAGCAGCGGGTTGGGATTATTACAAACACCGCCGCTTGACCTGAAACAGTTTGAAGTGATTAAAGGATCCTCTTCCACATTGTATGGTGGTGGCGCTATTTCTGGTCTGGTAAATCTTATCTCTAAAACTCCGGGGGAGCAAAAGGAATTGAAATTTCATTTTGACGCCACTTCCGGCGGCGGATTGAACACCAGCGGCTTTTACGGACAGCGGTATGGTAAAACAGGTGTTACACTTTTTGCATCCCGCAACAGTAATGCACCGTATGACCCTGCCGGTATTGGTCTTACCGCCATTCCAAAGTTTGAACGCTACAATCTTAACCCCAGGCTGTTTGTATTTTTTACACCCAAAACAGAGCTGAATATCGGTGCCAATATCACCACCGAAAAAAGAACCGGTGGTTCGGTTGATTATATTAAAGGGAATGATCCTTCCGCTTTTTATGAAGCCAACAATACGGACCGTTACAGCACCCAGCTCAGTTTCGAGCATCATTTTGGAAAGTGCAGTCATATAACTTTTAAAAACAGTTTTAACCGTTTTCAGCGGGCCATCTCCCTTCCCGGATATGTGTTTAATGCCACGCAAAATGGTTCATTTACTGAAATGACCTATTCCTCACATGGAGTTGTCTCAGAATGGGTGGCGGGTATTAACCTTGTGACAGATGATTTTAAAGAGCAAAAACTGACTGCCACTCCTTTGCGAAATTATAATCATCTTACCGCTGGCATATTTGTACAGAATACCTGGAAAATAAATGAACAATTTCACCTGGAAACGGGCTTGCGTGGTGATGGAGTAAGGGATTACGGTTTTGTCTTATTACCAAGAATGTCAGCGTTGTTCAAATTCACACCTAAACTTTCGTCCCGTATAGGTGGCGGCCTTGGTTATAAAACACCTACGATTTTTACCGAAGAAAGTGAACGCCTGCAGTATAAAAATGTACTGCCGGTAAACGACAACGTAAATAAGTTAGAAAGAAGTTATGGCATCAATGCAGATATTAATTATAAAAC
>JAEUVL010000607.1 GCA_016786965.1 Chitinophagaceae bacterium | reverse complement strand
CAACTGATTCATCTGTTGCTATAAATACTTTGCATACCACGTTACCAGTTACAAATACAAAGTAATGATGACGCTGTACCATACCAAACATTTTCATCGTTTCAAGGGCTTCTTTTGATTCCCTGAAGACGGCGAGTTCAGCAGCTCCGTCTACCTGAATATTTTCCTTTAGCAACTGTCCATTTTCTGAGTTTTTTTGAAGATTTTCCCTGTGCCATAACAGGGCTTGTTTTTCATTTTCAAAGACCCAGCGTATATCCACACACCGGTGGTACTTATTCTTTCCATCCGTCATGTTGTACACCCGAAGGCGGGCATTGGTTTCACCAGGCTGCATTCCATAGGCAGCAAAAAAAGAAGCGGGAATGAATATCGCAGCTGGATTTTCTTCCAGGTAGGTAGGGGCAGGGGCAACGGCGAGTTTTTGAAGGGCTGCGCAATTATCGACCAGTAATTGAATTGTTATGCGGTTGATATTATCCTGACGGAAAGAGTCAGTTAGTATCTGTTGTGTAACAATCTTCTTTTCCAGCAGGTTATTTATACTCAGCGATTGGCAATTCTCTACTTCAGTTTGCATAGAATCAAGAGGCATGCTGGCAGGTATCTTGTCAATACAGGCGCACCAAAAGGCCGCATGGTTTTTTGCGATCACACTGTCCGAATTTCCCTGTGCTGAAGCGGCCAGGGAGAAGCAGGTAATGGTGGTGAGGGCGAACAGTATTTTTTTCATGTGATTGTTTTCATGAAAGTAGCCATAACCTCCGCCTGTTTCATACCCGCAGGAGGGTATTTCATCTTTTGGGTTGAGTTACAAGCAACTGATAGTCAAATAAGCAGTATAATGAAAAGAGTTTCAGTATTGGGTTGAGTACATTGGGTATTAAAAACAGTTCAGCAGTTTTGGTTCTGAGATCTTGGTCATCAATCACAGCAATAAAAAAGTCCTGCGTTATTGCAGGACTTTTTTTATTAGTCAAGTGAGACCTATTAATAACGATAGTGTTCGGCTTTGAAAGGACCTTCTTTGCTGATACCGAGGTATTCAGCTTGTGCAGGGGTCAGTTCATCCAGTTCCACTCCAATTTTGCCAAGGTGTAAACGGGCTACTTTTTCATCCAGGTGTTTAGGAAGCACATACACTTTGTTCTCATAATTGGCGTGATTCTGCCAAAGTTCTATTTGGGCCAGTGTCTGGTTGCTGAAAGAGTTACTCATCACAAAAGATGGGTGTCCAGTGGCACAACCGAGGTTCACCAGGCGTCCTTCTGCAAGGATGATGATGTCTTTGCCTTCTACATTATAAATATCCACCTGCGGCTTGATGGTGTCTTTAGTATGACCATAGTTGGTATTCAACCAGGCGATATCAATTTCAATGTCAAAGTGTCCGATATTACATACGATCACTTTATCCTTCATGAGTTTAAAATGCTCACCACGGATCAGGTCGCGGCAACCGGAAGCGGTAACGACAATATCAGCTTCTTTTACTGCATCGATCATTTTCTTTACTTCAAAACCATCCATTGCAGCCTGTAAGGCACAGATAGGATCGATCTCCGTAACGATAACGCGGCAACCAGCACCTGCTAAAGAAGCAGCAGAACCTTTACCCACATCACCATATCCACCTACCACAGCGATCTTGCCAGCCAGCATTACGTCAGTAGCACGGCGGATCGAATCCACTAATGATTCTTTACAGCCGTATTTATTATCGAATTTAGATTTGGTAACTGAATCATTCACATTGATAGCAGGCATTGGCAATGTGCCTTTTGCTACCCTTTCATATAAGCGGTGAACGCCGGTAGTTGTTTCTTCAGAGATGCCTTTTACATGTTGCACCAGTTCAGGATAAGTATCCAGTACCATATTGGTCAGGTCGCCACCATCATCCAGGATCATGTTCAGGGGCTTGTCTTTACCGCCGAAGAAAAGGGTTTGTTCAATACACCAATCAGCTTCTTCCTGGGTTTGTCCTTTCCAGGCGAATACACCGATACCGGCAGCGGCGATAGCAGCAGCGGCATGGTCCTGTGTGGAGAAGATATTGCAGGAGCTCCATTTTACTTCAGCGCCAAGGGCCGTTAAGGTTTCGATCAGTACGGCAGTTTGGATGGTCATATGCAGACAGCCGGCTACTCTGGCACCTTTTAAGGGCTGAGAAGGACCGTATTCTTTGCGGATGGACATCAAACCGGGCATTTCTGCTTCGGCTAAACGTATTTCTTTGCGGCCCCATTCCGCCAGGGTAATATCTGCCACTTTGTAAGGCAGGCTGAAGTCGATGGATTTTGTTACTGTAGACATGATTTATATTTTAGAACGCAAAAATACTATTGTAGAATATTATTCTAAGTATTTGTGTAAATTTGGAAGATTATCCTTCCATTCTTTCATTAAAAGCTGAATCTCCTTTTTATCTATGGCAAAGCATGCTAAAACAGAAAAAACAACTACCGGCAGTATTATACTGGATTCTAAAGACCTGTCTATACTGAACCTGCTGCAGCAAAATGCAAGAATGACAGTAAAGGAAATAGCCTCTACCATACACCTGAGCACCACACCAGTTCATGAACGCATCAAGCGGATGGAAGCAAGCGGGGTGATAAAGCAATATGCCACCTTAGTGGATCATACCAAGGTAAAGAAAAGTCTGATCGCTATCTGCTATGTCTCTTTGAAAGAGCATAATAAAACGGCGGGTACCAAATTTGTAAAAGCAATACAAACAATGCCCGATGTGGTGGAGTGTTATACTATTTCAGGCGAATTTGATTTCATGCTGAAGGTTATGTGCGAGGATATGAACGCCTACCATGATTTTCATGTAAATAAACTGAGCCAGATAGAAAATATGGGGCATGTACAGAGTATTTTCGTTATGGGGATCATTAAACAAACACACCAATTGGTGTTTGGATAAATGACACTCTTATTGCTTACTTTTATAGAAAGAAGAATAATTTTATCACAAGATTTAATTGTATAGAAATGTACTCATACGATACCTTGTCTGAAGCGGTGAATGGCCTGAAAAAGAGAGGCTTTGAACTTGATTTTAACCTGCAAGAGAATTGCCTTGTTTGCCATTCAGGGAAGCTGGATGTCAATGATTTTGAGATCGTTGAGTTTCACCGTTTTGAGGGAAATACCGATCCCGCTGATGAAGCAGCCGTATATGCTATTGAGTCTTCTTCGGGATTAAAAGGGGTGTTAGTAAGTGGCTATGGTATTTCTGCAGAAGGGATAAGTGCAGAGATGGTAAAGAAATTAAGTATGCAGCGGAACTAAACCTACCCGGTGGTCGTCCTGTTTGCAGTGTTATAAATTCGTATACATGAAACGATTGGTTAAGTATTGCTTGCTGATAGTATTGCTGTATGTGCCTGGTATTGATCTGCTTGCACAAAAAGACAGCGTAAAGCTCGTATGTCCGCTGAATGAAGCTATAGTGGTCCCTCCGCCCAAGAATGTGATTCATTATGATGAAGAAGATCTTTGCATTGTATTGCAGAGCATCCCTGATACAGTCGTGAAATCGGTGGGCCTGGGGCGGGTAACGAATACAGAATTTACCGAGGAATCAAAGAATGGGGTGGTTGTTTTTGTGAAGTTGAATGGTAAGGATTACTATATCTGGTACACAGGGCTGACCAAACTGTTGGTAAGAAGAAACGACGTAGTAAAACCCGGCCAGCCGCTTGGCTATGTGTCTTCCGGCGAAAGGATCGAACTGATCATGTATGAATTTGAGACACCGGTGGATCCGATCAAATTCCTGGATTGTAAAGGAGTGCTGAAGAGGGATTAATCAGCAGTTTATCTTCTTTTCCATCACATAGTCATCCATTATAAATCCGCCACCGATATCAAGATCTATCTCCTCCAGTACGGTGAACCCCAGTTTTTCATAAAAGGTTTTGGCATTGTTGTTTCGGTTTACCTGCAACTGTAGTGCAGTGGCTTTCCTTTCTGTTATTACTGTACAAATGTATTCAACCAGTAAACGGCCGGTTCCTTTACCTTGCTGTGATGGCAGTACATATAGTTTATGCAGTTTGTACAAAGCAGGTTTCATTTCCTGGTATGATGCGAACCCTACCGGCTTTTCCTTTTCATACACAATTATGAACTGTGCGCCGCTTTCCATTTGTTGTTGAAGGGATTGCTGGCTGTACATCATATCCAGCATGTAGTCTATCTGTTGTGGAGAAAGTATGTTGGCATAAGTTTGCGGCCATACCTGGAACGTGAGTTCCCGGATCAATTCGATGTCTTCGGTTGTGGCGGAACGGATGTTAAAGGAGGTTGTCATTATTATAAAACAGTTGTTTTGACAGTTGCTTATGCTGGCGGATCAGTTTCCGGCTTAATATTAAACAAACAATATAGGAGGCAATGGCCCCTCCGGCCAGCAATGCTTCACTGGCGTTTTTCCCGATGTGTGAGTAGCTGGGAATGAATAAAAAGAAATCGAATGTGCCATGAAAGAAGATAGCGCCAAGCAATCCCGCTATCATATAGAAAAATCCCATGCCCGGCTTGAATTTAGCTTTTCCGACAAAATAACCCATCACCACTGCAAAAGAAGCATGTGCCGGCACACTCAGGAACATCCGCTGGATACCTACTTCCATACCACGGCCCTGCTGTGCGAAATTGAGCACATACATCAGGTTCTCCAGCGATGCAAAGCCCATGCTTACCATCACACTATACACAATACCATCCAACGGTTCATCAAAACTTCTTTTATTATAAGCATATAACCGCAGACCGAGAAATTTACTAAACTCTTCGCTGAAGCCTACCACTCCGTAGGAGAAGATAGCTACTCCGGTAAGTGTTCCATCAATGGTATTGCTAAAAGCTCTTTCAAAAATAATAGCAGGAATTATGGCAAGGCAACCTAAAGCAAAGCTGACGACGAGATTGAGACGTGGCTCCCGGTTATATATGTCTTTATAAAAAATATAAAGACATATGGCGATGCCCGGTGCCAGCGCTATTGCTATGTATTGCATTTGTTGATCGTCGGTTTTGTGCCGGCAGGAAAGATAGAAAAAGAAAACGGGTTTTGCCTGCTGCAAAACCCGTTTGAAAAGATGAAAGTATGAGTTTGTTAGTTGTTCTTTTTCTTTTTTGGGTCATCCACCAGTGAGCCGATGGGCTTTACGTTATCATCTTCTTTCTTGGCCGGTGTTTTAGGTACTGTATCTTTTTTGATAGGCTTTTGCCCGCCATTATTATTGTCTTCATAATCTTGTGATTCAGGACCCAGCGAATCATTGGTTTCATAATCACCATAATCGCCTGCGTCTCCCACACCCTGATCCACACCTTCGCCGGCAGGGTTAGGGTCTGTATCGCTGATGATAATATCAGCACTGAGCATTTCATTTTCCAGTTCGGCTGGTTTTACAAATTTTGCATCTTTCTCTATCCCCAGTTTCTTATCCGCCAATACTTTTCGGAAAAAGTATTCGGTGATAGGACGGGCAATGGTATTACCGTCACTGGTATTTCGCATAAAGGTATATTCAAACCCTACCCAGGAGCCCGCCAGCAGTTGGGGTGTATACCCCATGAACCACGCATCCGCATTGTCATCGGTGGTACCTGTTTTGCCGCCCATTTCTGAGGCACCTACCCTTGAACGAAGGCCTCTTGCAGTGCCTTTATCCACCGTTCCCTGCATCATATGTGCCATAGTGTAAGCTGTTATTTCGCTGATGGCTTCTTTCCGGTTCACACTGTAGTCAAAGCGTTTTATCACATTCCCATTCCTGTCTTCAATACGGCTGATACTATATGGCTTGGTGGAAAAACCACGACCGGCAAAAATGGTATAGCTCCACAACATTTCATACATCGACAGGTCGCAGGTGCCCAGGCAAATAGAAGGGTAGGGCTTTACCGGTGTGGGAATACCCACCCGTCCGAG
>JAEUVL010000558.1 GCA_016786965.1 Chitinophagaceae bacterium | reverse complement strand
TGGTTGGTTGGCCATTCTATTATTTTACCCCACCAGGGCGAGTTCAAGCACCTGGCTCATGGTCCTTACATAATGAAATTTTATGCCTTTGATGAAGTCTGATTCTATTTCCTGAACATCCTTTTCGTTTTGCCAGCAGAGGATGATCTCTTTCAGGCCGGCCCGTTTGGCAGCCAATACTTTTTCTTTGATGCCGCCTACCGGTAATACCTGCCCCCGCAGGGTTATCTCACCCGTCATAGCCAGAAAAGGTTTCACCTTTTTGCCCGTTAAAGCGGAAGCAATGGCCGACATCATCGTAACACCGGCGCTGGGGCCGTCTTTTGGCACTGCCCCTTCCGGCACATGGATATGGATGTTCTTTTTTTCAAACAGCTTCGCATCCAGTTTATATTTTTTGGCGTTGGACTGCAGGTAGGTCAGTGCCGTGCTGGCGCTTTCTTTCATAACGTTGCCCAGGTTACCGGTCAGCCGCAGTTCACCTTTACCATCACTCAGGCTCGTTTCAATGAAGAGAATATCTCCCCCCATGGAGGTCCACGCAAGACCGACCGCCACCCCGGCCATGTTGGCTATCTTATATATATCATTACTATAGCGGGGCTTGCCTAATATCCGTTCTATATCCGCTGCGTTGATGACAGGTTTGAGTTTTCCTTTCAGCGCCAGTTGCTTGGCCTGGTTACGCATTATAGAGGCCAGTTGCCGGTCCAGTTCCCGCACCCCACTTTCACGGGTATAGTCCTGTATCACTTTTTCCAGCACCTTATCGGTGATCTTGAAGTTGCTGCTCTTCAGACCATGCAGTTCTTTTTGTTTGGGGAATAAATGCCTTTTGGCTATTTCAATTTTTTCTTCCACCGCATAGCCGCTGAGGTCTATCACTTCCATCCTGTCACGAAGGGCCGGTTGGATATTTCCAAAATTATTGGCAGTAGCGATGAATAATATTTTGCTGAGATCATACTCAGACTCCAGGTAGTTGTCATAAAAAGTATGGTTCTGCTCCGGGTCCAGCACTTCGAGCAATGCAGAAGAAGGGTCGCCGCGGAAATCGCTGCCGATCTTATCTATTTCATCCAGCACTATCACCGGGTT
>JAEUVL010000555.1 GCA_016786965.1 Chitinophagaceae bacterium | reverse complement strand
AAGATGGTAAGGATCGGCTTTGAAAGTGTTGGCATCATTCAGGTAAATAGCAGAGGCACCGTAATAATTAGTGCTGAAATACATCCCGTTTTTAAAATCAATATCAGCCAGCAGGCTTAGTACAGATGAAGGGACAGAAGGAACTTTCTTTCCGGAAAAATCATCGGTGCCTTTAATAAAACTGCCATAACGAAAGTGGTTGAGGGTGATGTCGGTACGTAAGCGGAACTGTTTTATCGTATTGCCATACATGATATCGGTATGGTACTCGGCCCGGAACTCAAGTCCTTTCTGTCGTATGTCACCGGCATTTACAAAAAAATCAGCCCCAGCCAGATCCCTGCGTTGTACCAGGGCATCATACAGTTTGAAATAAAAACCTGTGACGTCTATTTCCAGTTTGTTTTTAAACAGACCAGTAGTAATGGTGCTTTCATAATTCCATCCTTTTTCAGCTTCCAGGCTGGCTGAGATGATGCCGGTGGATGGCAGCACTTCGGCTGTGGTGGGTGGTGAAAACCCTTTTGATACGGTGGCCGTCCATGATAAACTGATCTTTTTGGTATTAAATCTTTTCCAGAAATAAATGCGTGGGGTAAGTTCATTCCGGTAATGGCGCTGCTGAGCGAAAACGGGGTAGTTGTTGAGCCGGGTAATAGAAAGACGGTTGCTATTGTTACTGATGCCGGTCACCAGGCCCCAGCTATTTGTGATCTTGTGCATTTCTATCTGTGTAAACAGAACAAGGGCAGTGCTGCTTACATCATCATTGGTTTGCAGGGTATCGGGATTGCCATTCCGGTTTTTTGATACTTGTATATTAAAATAACCTTGCTGAAATTCAACACCGGTAATGGTGCTGAATAGTATGCGGCCAATTCGCGGAGTGTAGCGAAAGGATGACCGGACCCCGAAAGATGGTTCATTTCTTCTTTCATAGTTGCGGATAGCGGGATTTTTTACCTGTGCAAAATTGCCGTAAAGGGTGGTGTTGTTTTTAAGCCTGGCAGCAACAGTTATTTCATCAGTAATGCCCACCAGAATATTTTTCTGGTATATAGCTGCTTTGGCTGCCACTGCACCGGGAAAACCACCCCCGGCCGGTCTGGGTGCCTTGGGGTCAGCGTTGAATTCAGTTGAGGTCAATGCACCGGGCGTTTGATAATACATATCTGTAAACAAAACGGAGGCTGTCAGTATTTGTTTGTCCCATGCCATTTTGCCCGTCCATGAAAAATTGTCGCGGCGCATATTGGTGTGTACACGATATCCGTTTGTTTCATTATGCGCATAGGTAATTGTATGTTGCGTACCGTTGTTCATGCTGGAGGAACCGTATTTGCTTCCTGCACGGACGGTAACAAACAAGTTGTTCAGGCTGTAGCTGCCGGTTATATATTCGGCGGTAAAACCGTTTCTCCAGCGTTCCCCTGATCTGTCTAATAAAATCAAACCACCGGTACCAGATCCATACATACTGGAAGCAGGGCCTTTTGCAATTTCAATATTGGAAAAATTATTCCAGGCAAACTGGTTGAAGTAGGTATTCCCGCCGGGATCTGTAACTGGTATGCCATTCCAGTACACTTTAATATTTCGTACGCCAAAGGGTGAACGTAAAGAGCTGCCGCGGATACTGAGGCGATAGCTGCCAGGGGAACGTTCTTCCATTCGTACACCAGCCACAGCATTCAACCCGTTTACAAGCGATGTTTTAGGAGAAAATACCGGTTCTTTCATCGGAACTGCACAGCATAGTGTAACCACAGTTTTTTGGTCAAATGCTTTAAGCACCACACTATCCATTGTTTTTGAAGAATCGGGTATTGCTGTTTGGCCCAAACAGAATTTAATAAAGAAAAGAAGAATGAAAGTGCAGGTGTTTTTTTTCATTGAAGCCAGGCTGGTAGTCTTATAAAGGTAGAGGCTTTTATTTGTATCTTCAAGCCATGAGCGCAAAGAGCAAACTCGGACTGACAGATATAACGCTGATTGTGGTAAGCCTGGTAATTGGTATGGGAATATTTAAAAATCCCGCCATTGTTGCCGCTT
>JAEUVL010000554.1 GCA_016786965.1 Chitinophagaceae bacterium | reverse complement strand
AAGCGGCAACAATGGCGGGATTTTTAAATATTCCCATACCAATTACCAGGCTTACCACAATCAGCGTTATATCTGTCAGTCCGAGTTTGCTCTTTGCGCTCATGGCTTGAAGATACAAATAAAAGCCTCTACCTTTATAAGGCTACCAGCTTGGCTTCTATGAAAAAAACCACCTGTACTTTCATTCTTCTTTTCTTTATTAAATTCTGTTTGGGCCAAACAGCAATACCCGATTCTTCAAAAACAATGGATAGTGTGGTGCTTAAAGCATTTGATCAAAAAACTGTGGTTACACTATGCTGTGCAGTTCCGATGAAAGAACCGGTATTTTCTCCTAAAACATCTCTTGTAAATGGGTTGAATGCTGTTGCTGGTGTACGAATGGAAGAACGTTCCCCTGGCAGCTACCGTCTCAGTATCCGCGGCAGTTCTTTACGTTCACCTTTTGGTGTACGAAATATCAAAGTGTACTGGAATGGCATACCGGTTACAGATCCAGGCGGGAATACCTACTTCAACCAGTTTGCCTGGAATAATTTTTCCAATATTGAAATTGCAAAAGGCCCTGCTTCCAGTATGTATGGTGCCGGTACAGGTGGACTGGTTTTGTTAGACCGTTCCGGAGAACGTTGGAAAAATGGGATTACGGTTGAAAATATTACCGGCAGCTACCACCTCCATAATTTCTTTCTCACCGCCAAGGCCGGAAGCAGGGCAGGGACAACTGGCATAAACAATGGCACTGAGCATATCATTACCTATGCACACAACCAAACAGATGGTTACAGAATACATACAAACATGCGGCGAGATAATTTCACCTGGACCGGCAAGATGAAATGGGACAGGCGCCTTCTCACCACCTCAGTGTTGTTTACTGATATGTACTATCAAACGCCCGGTGCATTGACCTCAACTGAATTCAACGCTGATCTCAAAGCAGCCAGGCCGGCCGGCGGTGGTTTTCCGGGTGCAGTAGCAGCCAAGGCAGCTATTTATCAGAAAAATATACTGGTGGGCATTACTGATGAAATAACACTTGCCGGCTGGCTCAAAAGCAACACCACCCTTTACGGCAATTTTGTTCAGGTAAAAAACCCCGCTATCCGCAACTATGAAAGAAGAAATGAACCATCTTTCGGGGCCCGGTCATACTTTCGCTACACTCCGCATATCGGCCGCATAGTATTCAACACCATTGCCGGTGTTGAATTTCAGAAAGGTTATTTTAATATACAGGTATCAAAAAACCGCAATGGCAATCCCGACACCCTGCAAACTAATGATGATGTAAGCAGCACTACCCTTGTCCTGTTTACACAAATAGAAATGCATAACACCATCAATAGCTGGGGCCTGGTGACCGGTATCAGTAACAATAGCAACCGTCTTTCCATTACCCGGCTCAACAGCTACCCCGTTTTCGCTCAGCAGCGCCATTACCGGAATGAACTTACCCCACGCATTTATTTCTGGAAAAGATTTAATACCAAAAAGATCAGTTTATCATGGACGGCTACCGTATCAAAAGGCTTTTCACCACCCACCACGGCTGAAGTATTGCCTTCCACCGGCGTTATCTCTACTAACCTGGAAGCTGAAAAAGGATGGAACTATGAAAGCACCATTACTACCGGTCTGTTTAAAAACAAACTGAAAATAGACGTCACAGGTTTTTATTTCAAACTGTATGATGCCCTGGTACAACGCAGGGATCTGGCTGGGGCTGATTTTTTTGTAAATGCCGGTGACATACGACAGAAAGGACTTGAGTTCCGGGCCGAGTACCATACTGATATCATGTATGGCAATACGATAAAACAGTTCCGCTTACGTACCGACATCACCCTCAACCACTTTCGTTATGGCAGTTTTATTAAAGGCACCGATGATTTTTCCGGAAAGAAAGTTCCTTCTGTCCCATCATCTGTACTAAGCCTGCTGGCTGATATTGATTGCAAAAACGGGATGTATTTCAGCACTAATTATTACGGTGCCTCTGCTATTTACCTGAATGATGCCAACACTTTCAAAGCCGATCCTTACCATCTTTTGGGATGCCAGCTTGGATGGAAGAAAAAAGAAAGCGGTTCTATCCGGCTAACTATTTACGCCGGAATTGACAACCTGTTG
>JAEUVL010000450.1 GCA_016786965.1 Chitinophagaceae bacterium | reverse complement strand
TGGCAAAAATAAGTGTTCAGCAAAACAATGGCCTTACTATTTAGTCTCCTAATTTTGAACCTACTTTATGCGTAACTCTCCTTTCTGGTGGATCTTTATCGGGATCATGGTGCTGTTGGATATTTATTTTTTCCAGGCGTTGAAGCTGATCTCTCATAGCGCCTCTCCCCGTACTAAAGCGATCATTTACACGGTGTATTGGGTTTTATCGGTTTCCGCTATCATCATACTCTTATTATTACCTTATCTGCATTTTGAGAAGCAGGCCCGTTTTACCCGAAGCACTGTTTTTGCCATGATAGCGGGGTTGTTCTTTGCCAAGCTGGTAGCCTCTTTCTTCTTTTTGATAGATGATATACGCCGGGGGGTGCAGTGGACAGCCGGAAAGCTGTTTTTTAAAAAACCTGTGGCAGAAGCAATCCCTCCTGCCGGTGAAGGTATTTCCCGTTCTGTCTTTCTCAGCTGGGCTGGTATGATCATGGGAGGTGGGCTGTTTGGCACCCTGATTTATGGCTTTGGCAACAAGTACCGCTACCAGGTAAAAAGGGTAAAGCTTAGTTATGCTAATTTACCTGCCGCTTTTAAGGGATTGAAGATCGTTCACATTTCGGATATCCATTCCGGCAGTTTTACAGATAAAGAAGCTGTGGCAAAAGGGGTATATAAAATAATGAAGGAGCAACCGGACCTGATCCTTTTTACCGGCGACCTGGTGAATAATGTGGCAGATGAAATGACGGATTATGTAGAGGTATTCAAAGAACTGAAAGCCCCGCTCGGTGTTTATTCCACGCTGGGGAATCATGATTATGGCGATTATGTGCAATGGGACAGCCCCGAAGAGAAGACCGCCAACCTGGAACGATTAAAACAAACCCATGCCGCAATGGGCTGGCGCCTGCTGATGAATGAACATGTGCCACTGGAAAAAGGAACAGATAAGATCGCCCTGCTGGGCATCGAAAACTGGAGCGCCAAAGCCCGGTTTCCCAAATATGGGGATATGCAAAAGGCCCATGCAGGAACGGAGGAATATCCTTTTAAGATATTATTGAGCCACGACCCTTCTCACTGGAAAGAAGAGGTATTGGAAAAATATCCCGGTATCGACCTGATGCTTTCCGGGCATACCCACGGAATGCAGTTTGGGGTGGAGATACCAGGTATAAAATGGAGCCCGGTTCAATATGTGTACAGAGAATGGGCTGGCTTATATGAGCAGGAGGCCCGACGCCTGTATGTGAACAGGGGCTTTGGTTTTATCGGTTACCCGGGCAGGGTGGGCATATTGCCGGAGATCACCTTGATAGAGCTTACCTGACCTTTATTTTCCGTTTCGTTTTCAATATTTTACGCTGGTAGTTCGTTTTTAGGTTTGTATCTTAAAACGTTAAACTTTTTAAGGGCCTTCCGGTCTCAATCCGTCGCCCTTATAAAAAGGAGGTTATATTGACAGCCCCAAGCCGACCGCATACGACTGCCTGATGTTGAAGAAATGGTTCATACCACTGGCTTTTTTGATACCGGCTGCTGCTTTTTCACAAAACAGCCAGCCGGATACTGCTATTATCCCCTCGACCGAGCTATCGCTGACTGACACCACATTTGATTACGATGAGCTGTTCCGGGATTTTGATGCCTTCATGGATTCCATTTTAGCCCCTCATAACTATATTTTGGGCAGTATATCACTAAGCAGAGGTTATTATAATTTTGAATCGAAGACCAACGAGCTTTTAGAAGCCAGTAAAAAACTCACCTATTCACCTACGCTAGGGTATTATACCAAAAACGGCCTGGGACTTACCGCCACTGGTTTTTTGGTGAATGACGGAACGAATCTGAATCTTTTCCAAACAAGCCTTACCCCTTCTTTTGATTACCTGAAGAACAGGGACCTGGCCACAGGTATTTCTTACACCCGTTTATTTACGAAAGACTCCCTTCCTTTTTATACCACCCCGCTGCAAAATGAATTGTATGCTTATTTCACGTATCGCAAATGGTGGATACGGCCAACAGTATCTGTTAGCTATGGTTGGGGCAGCCGCAAAGATTATTCGCAACGGGAGACATTGATACAGGACCTCAGGCTCCGCCGGCGAGGCTTCATATATATTAATACAGAGGAAACCGTCAGCGATTTTACCGTAATGGCATCAGTGCGCCATGATTTTTACTGGCTGGATGTATTTGGGAATAAAGACCATATTCGGTTTACCCCGCAGATCGCATTTACCAGTGGTACACAAAAGTTCGGGTTCAATCAATCGTCCACTACCTATGCCACCACTATACGTACCAGCAGCAATGTATTGTACAGTACCGATAATATTTACCTGGATGACCAGATAAAATTTCAACCATTGTCACTCAGTCTCTACCTCCGGGGAGAGTATTCTTTTGGGAAATTCTTTATACAGCCGCAGCTCATCATGGATTATTATATGCCTGCTGAAACAGATAATTTCAATGCCCTCTTTACTGTGAACCTCGGCTTCATCTTCTGATTTTTTAAAAATCTTCACATTTCTGCGGCAATAGAAGTGTTACAATTTTTGTTTTTGAAATTACTTACAGTAGTTAAGAAATTTTAACAGCGGGGACGGGTTACTGGCATTATACTTGAAATTTTTTCCGGTCACTTTTAGTCCACAAAAAAATATTTAATCATGAAAACAAAACTCCTCCCTCTTTTCGCAGCATTACTCATTTCTCAGGCTATGATGGCCCAGTTTCATATTGGTGTAAAAGGCGGCGCCAATGTGACCAAGGTAGATGGAAAATCATTTAAGGACCAGTTCCGCTATGGCTACCACCTCGGTGGCTTCGTTGAGATCAGGATGGGCAACAAATTCGTATTACAGCCGGAAGTATTATTTAACCAGTACTCATCCAAACTGGACAGTAACTACAGTAACATCTATCACACTGTGTTCGACGGCAACACGAACATCCGGCTCAATTATCTCTCCATTCCCATTTTACTTAACTACAAGGTTATCGGCAGTTTCTTATCTATCCATGCAGGTCCGCAGGTGGGCATCCTGATAGACCAGAGCAAGACCGTATTGCAAAACGGTGGCAATGCCTTTAAGGACGGAGACTTCTCCATGCTGGCCGGTGTGCAGTTGAAATTGGCCAATCTCCGCATCAACGGCCGTTATGCTATCGGGCTGAACAATATTGCGGACATTACTGATGATGGAAAATGGAAGAACCAGGGATTCCAGCTTTCCGTAGGATTAGCCTTATAATAAAAGAAAGTATAGCCCTGAAAAATAAGAGTCCCCGTAACCGGGGGCTTTTTTTGTAAAAGGCTGCTGGTCAGCTACCTGATTTGTCAGTTTAGAATTGGCAGGCATGAATCTTGGCAATACTGATTTCCCGTTATATTTTTAACGCCCCGCTAAAGGGGGTGACAGATTGTCAAAAAAGGAATTGAAGACTATGGACCTGAATCTTGAAAAATACCTGTTGCGTTCGGAAGAAGAAATGGACTTTTTGCCTATCATCCCGCTGAATGAGAGTGACCAGGAAGACCCCAACGGAATAGAAATACCAGAAGAGATCGCTTTATTGCCACTTCGTAATACCGTTTTATTTCCAGGTGTGGTACTGCCCATTACCGTTGGCAGAGACAAAAGTATTAAAGCGGTGAACGATGCATACAAAATTGACAAGCTGATAGGCGTGGTGGCCCAAAAAGACAGCAACGTGGAAGACCCTGCTGTAAAAGACCTGGAGAATATTGGTACCGTAGCCAAGATCGTGAAGCTGATAAAGATGCCGGATGGAGGCACTACTATTATTATACAGGGAAAAAGCCGTTTCCTTATAGAAGCCATTACTGGTGAAGACCCTTATTTCAAGGCCAAAATAAAAAAACTGGAGGAAGAAGAATCTCCAAAAGATGCTGACTTTGATGCCTATGTGGCCAATATCAAAGACCTGGCGGCAGATATTGTTCAGCTTTCCCCCAATATTCCCACAGAGGCCTCTATCATTCTTCGCAATATTGAAAGCCCGTCCTTCCTGATACATTTTGTGTCGAGTAACCTTAACACAGATATAAAAGACAAGCAACGCCTGCTTGAATTGAACCAGATCCGCCAGCGGGCCGATCTGTTGATGCAGTTGCTGCAAAAAGAATTGCAGTTTGCGGAGCTGAAAAATAAAGTGACCACAAAAACAAGAACAGAGCTGGACAAGCAGCAGCGGGAATACTTCCTGCAGCAGCAGATGAAGAGCATCAAGGAAGAATTGGGCGGTGACAGCAACTCGCAGGAGATAAAAGAAATGCAGAAAAAGGCGGAGGCTAAAAAATGGCCGGCAGCTGCAAAAGAGATGTTCCGGAAAGGAATAGAAAAGCTGGAGCGGATGCACCCAAGCACACCGGATTTCTCCGTGGTGTACAATCACCTGGACCTGATGCTCGACCTGCCCTGGGAAACGTATACAGAAGATCATTACGACCTGAAGAAGGCAAAAGCCACCCTGGATAGTGATAACTATGGGATGCAAAAGATAAAAGAGCGGATACTGGAATACCTGGCGGTGCTGAAACTGAAAGGAGATATGAAAAGCCCCATCCTTTGTTTTGTGGGCCCTCCGGGTATCGGCAAAACATCATTGGGGAGAAGCATTGCCAATGCCATTGGCAGGAAATATGTACGGCTCAGTTTAGGCGGGCTGCATGATGAAAGTGAAATAAGAGGACACCGGAAAACATATATCGGCGCTATGCCCGGCCGCATATTACAATCCATCCGCAAGGTGCAATCATCCAACCCGGTGATAGTGCTGGATGAAATAGATAAGATCGGCAGCGATTTCCGCGGCGACCCTTCTTCTGCATTGCTCGAAGTGCTGGACCCGGAGCAGAACCATACTTTTTATGACAACTACCTGGAGTCTGAGTATGATCTGAGCAAAATATTATTCATCGCTACTGCCAATAATTTTGGAAATATCCAACCGGCCCT
>JAEUVL010000425.1 GCA_016786965.1 Chitinophagaceae bacterium | reverse complement strand
CATGCCAATCAATTGAACCTCTCCGGTGGCACCCAGGCAGGAGTAAGGCTGGGCGCAATCAGTGTGGACCATTTGGAAACTATGGACGAAGAAGCTATTCACTCATTAGCTAATTCAAATACTATCGGCACATTACTTCCTACTGCGGCTTTCTTTTTACGAATGCCTTTTCAGCCGGCCAGGAATCTTATCGATGCCGGTTGTGCTATCGCTTTGGCCTCTGATTTTAACCCCGGCTCATCGCCGTCAGGCAATATGAACCTGGTGGTGTCCATGAGTTGTATTCAAATGAAGATGCTGCCGGAAGAATCCATCAACGCTGCTACCCTGAACGGTGCTTATGCTATGGAACTGCAGGATGAACTCGGCAGCATTACCACAGGCAAAAAAGCGAACCTTATTATCAGCAAACCAGTTCCCTCGCTGGCCTATCTGCCATATGCATTTGGTTCAAATCTTATTGATAAGGTGCTGATCGGGGGTGAACTTATCTAAGTAATGCTATCGTAACAGGATATTCACAGCCTCCCTTAGTTCCTACTGTTTTCTTGTTGTATTTTCGGGATTCATGATCAGACTACGAAAAAAGAAACCTGGCTTTTTTGAACGGATAGTAGCTTCCAACGAGATCATCCCGGCTGATGATCAACGAAAAGGGCTTCAGTTTCTTATTTCCTTATTTGCTGAGATAAGGCCGGGGCCTACCAAAGAAAAGCGAAACGCCGAGAAGAACCTGCAATATGTTACATCACAATTAAAGCAGGAAAAGCTGGTACTGGCCAACATGCAGCATGCCCTTTATTCCCAATTGATACACAGCGGCCTTACCAATGCACTCACAGAAAGCGGCATACCACTGGCCCGTGGCTTCTGGCAGGAACTTTCCAACCGGCTCAAACATAAACTGTTGCCCACCCTGCAGGACGAGAATGATTTCCTCTATGTCATCAACAATGTCTTCTTTCGCAAATCTGATTACATATGGGTGGAGTCTATCTCCCGGCAGACCTGGGTTGATTTTTTTCAGGCAATGGGCTTTAGTTTCAGTCACCGGGATACGGACATAAAAAAAGAGCTGTTGCAATCCCTAAAAATACTATCCTACCAGGTAGCGCAACTGGGGTTGGAAAAGGAAGTGTTGAACTACCTGCCGGATGAAGAAAGAACCAGGGATACGGCTTTTGTTCTACAAAACTATAAAGTGCATGAACTGGAAAGCCTGGTGCTGGACAATGCGACCGAAACAGAAATTACCGGTATCTCTTTCCAATTAAAAAACATCATTGAAGATTGCTATATTCAGATCGATCATATCCGGGAAAGCCATTCTGAAAAAGGGGCCAGTCTGCAACAGACATACCTGTTGCTTATCTTATCCAACCGATTGCAACGGATGCAGGTTATTACGGATGTGCTGGATGCCGACAACCAGTTTGATACGGGCCGCTTTGTAGATATCTTTCGACTGCTGGTTCGCAACGAAAAAAGGAAGAACAGTATCCGGGAGTTTTTGTCGCAGGGGGTTGGTTACTTAGCGTACCAGATCGCTGAACATAAAGGAAACAAAGGAAACAAGTATATCACCAGCAGCCGCAGGGATTTTTATAGCATGATCCGCAGTGCTATGTGGGGCGGGTTCATCGTTTGTTTTGTGGCTGTTTTTAAAAACCTGATAGTAAAATTAAAACTGGCGCCTTTTCCGCAGGGATTTTTGTTCAGTACCAATTACAGCCTGGGATTCATACTTATAGAAGGAACAAAATCGACGCTGGCAACTAAGCAACCGGCCTTTACTGCCAGTGCAGTGGCCAGCTCACTCGATACAAAAAAGCACAGCGAGCCAGACCTTGATAACCTGGCAGCTACGGTGGCCAAAGTATCCCGCAGCCAGATCGCTTCTTTTTTTGGTAACCTCATCATTGTATTCCCCGGTACTTTTCTTTTGGCCTGGGGTTATGCAGAAGTGTTCGGAACTAAAATTGCCGAAGGGGATACCGCTTTCAAATTGCTGAAAGACCAGCATCCCTGGCATAGTTTGGCTTTGCTTTATGCCTGCTTTACCGGCTTCTTTTTATTTCTAAGTGGTATTATTGCCGGTTACTGGCAAAATAAAATTCAATACGGGCAAATAAAAGAACGGTTAAAAAAGCATCCTGCCCTGAAGCTTTCGATGTCGGCCAAGCGGCTGGACCGGCTGGCCAACTGGGTAGAAAAGAATTTCGGTTCCCTGATGGGTAATATTTCGCTTGGGTTTTTCCTGGGTTTTGCAGGTATACTGGGGAAGATACTGGGCTTACCGTTTGATATCCGCCATATTACCATTTCTGCAGGCAATGCCGCAATAGGTGTGTATGGATTGGGCATAGAAAATATTCCACCCTATTTTCTGCTGGCTGTGTTTGGAGGAGTACTTTGTATAGGATTTCTCAATTTTCTGATCAGTTTCTCCTTAGCTTTTTTAATGGCTGTGAAGTCAAGAGGCATACACCTGTCACAGTATCCCCGTTTATTCCGTACCATCGCTAATTATTTTTTAAACCATCCTAGGGAATTTGTATTGCCGCCCAAAAAAACAACGGAGCCGGAGTACAAGCCGTTGGGATAATTTCTTACGATTTTTTATCATAAACCGCGACATAAAATTAGACCAGATTGCGTTGGCTTCGCAGGCAAGCAATATCTTAGCATCAAATCTATACGGTATGCAACCTATTGTAGAATGTGTTCCCAATTTCAGCGAAGGGAATGACCTTACTATCATCAAACAAATAACTGACCAGGTGGAAATGGTCGAAGGTGTTCGACTGTTGAACGTGGATCCGGGAAAAGCCACTAACAGAACAGTTGTCACTTTTGTAGGCCCGCCGGAAGCCGTGATCGAAGCGGCTTTCCAGGCTATTAAAAAAGCCGGCGAACTGATAGATATGAGCAAGCACAAAGGAGAACATCCACGAATGGGGGCTACGGATGTGTGCCCGCTGATTCCTATCGCTAATATTTCTATGGAAGAGACTGCCAGGTTTGCTCAACAACTGGCAGAAAGAGTAGGGAAAGAGTTGCATATCCCTGTTTATTTGTACGAAGCAGCTCAGCCTGACAAAAGCCGCAGCAATTTATCTGTGATACGGGCCGGGGAATACGAGGGCTTCTTTAAAAAAATAACACAACCGGAGTGGAAGCCGGATTTTGGACCTGCCGTTTTCGATGAAAAGCGGGGTGGTACGGTGATCGGTGCACGGGACTTTTTAGTAGCTTATAATATCAACCTGAATACCACTTCCACACGAAGAGCCAATGCTATTGCATTTGATGTACGGGAAGCCGGAAGAAAAGTAAAAACTGATAGCGGGGAAATGATAGTGACACCCGGAACTTTAAAATCTGTAAAAGCCATCGGATGGTTTATAGAAGAGTATGGAGTGGCACAGATATCTATGAATCTGACCAATATTAACGTGACGCCGGTGCATGTAGCCTTTGATGAAGTTTGCAGAAAAGCTGATGCAAGAGGAATACGGGTAACAGGCAGTGAATTGGTTGGATTGGTACCTCTGAAATCAATGACCGATGCCGGAAAGTATTTTTTACAAAAACAGAAGCGTTCGACCGGGGTATCGGAAAAGGAACTTATAAAGATCGCAGTAAAATCAATGGGGCTGGACGAACTGGGCCCATTCAAACCGGAAGAACGTATCATTGAATACTTGCTGCGCAATACTGCCGACAGCAAGCTGGTGAAAATGACATTGGCTGATTTTGCGGATGAAACAGCCAGTGAAAGCCCGGCCCCGGGGGGCGGTTCTATTTCTGCTTATATTGGCGCATTAGGCATATCGCTGGCCACGATGGTAGCCAATCTTTCCTCTCATAAAAAGGGTTGGGATGATCGCTGGGAAGAATTCAGCCAATGGGCGGAGAAAGGTGAGCAATATAAGAATGAACTGGTAAGATTGGTCGATGCCGATACAAAGGCTTTTAACCAGATAATGAATGCTTTTGGATTACCTAAATCTACCGAAGAAGAAAAAAGTGCACGCAGCAATGCGATACAGGAAGCCACCCGTTTTGCAATCGATATTCCTTTTAAGGTGATGGAAATCACCTTTGCCAGCATGGAAGTGATAAAAGCAATGGCAGATACAGGCAACCCGAACTCCGTGTCGGATGCCGGTGTAGGCGCCCTGTGTGCCCGCAGTGCCGTAATGGGGGCTTTCATGAATGTGCGTATCAATGCAGCAGGGTATGAGGACAAAGTTTTTGTAGCAGATATACTGGAAAGAGGGAGGGAAATTGAGAACAAAACCATAGCTTTAGAAAAAGATATCTTAACTATTATAGATGGAAAACTTGGAAACTAAGGTTCAGACTCCTGAGCCCAAACTAAACGATATGCAACACCTGAAATTATATACCAAACAGGATGTGTTGTCATTAACCAAGCTCAGGCGTTTTGAAACAAAAGTAGGGGAGCGGTTGCAAACCATTCATCATGCCGGGGAAATAGAAAAATCCATTGCTGAATCATCTGCCCGTTATGTGCTTATAGGCATTCCTGAAGATTTAGGTGCAAAAGGGAATTTTGGCCTGGGAGGTGCTGATACGCTTTGGGTACCTTTTCTGCAGAGCTTCCTGAATATACAGAGTAATGATTTCTTCGATGGTGGTGAGGTATTACTGGTAGGCCATTTTGATTTTGGTGATATTCAATACCTCATCGATAAGACTGCTAAAAGTGAGGAGGAAAAGATAGAAGCTTACCGTCATGCTGTTATTACTGTGGATGATGAAGTAGAGCACCTGGTGAAGATCATTACGGCTGCCAAAAAGATCCCCATCGTTATCGGTGGGGGGCATAATAATTCTTACCCGCTGATAAAAGGAGCTGCCAAAGGTTGGCATAAAGCCGGTGTGCTTGAATTGGCACAGATCAATTGTATCAACCTGGATGCACATGCTGACTACCGGCCTATGGAAGGCCGTCACAGTGGCAATGCCTTCCGCTATGCTGAAGAAGATGGCTACTTACAGAAGTATTGTATTGTAGGCCTGCATGAAAACTATTTGCCGCAGAACGTGTGGATCGATATTGTAAATAATCCATTTATTGATTGCATCACCTTTGAAGATATTTTTGTGCATGAGAAAAGAACATTCCTTCAGTCGGTATCTCATGCTACAGGATTTACAGAAGACACACTGACCGGCATTGACATCGACCTGGATGCTATTCAAAATACATTGAGCAGCGCTATGACACCTGTGGGTATTACCCCGGTGCATGCCCGGCAATATGTTTCTTTTGCAGCGGCAGACACCAAACCCGCCTATTTACATATTTGTGAAGGAGCCACCCGGCTAAGTGATGGCAGAACAGATGCAACCAGCGGTAAGCTGATAAGTTACCTGGTAAGTGATTTTATTAAAGGAATGCAGGTGGGATAAAATAGCAAGAGTGGGATTTTAATCTGTAAGACTAAAACCCCACTCTTAGATTCTATAATTGGTTATTATCAAGCTTCGGGAGTCAGGTATTGTGCATACGCATACCCTTCTTCACCATCTTTGGTTCTGATCAACCACCACTGGTCGCTGCTTTGACTGATCACTGTTACGATTTCATCATGTGCCGCTTTTCCGATAATGGCCTGATCGGTACCCGGGCCTTTGCGGATATTAAGATTGGAGCTTTCTGTAGTTACTTTGGCTGAAGTAACGGGTGCCGCAGAAGCTACATTGATATTCATCACTAAGTCACCAGTTAAGAAATTAGGATCTATCTTATCATATTCAGCCCAAAGCATGTCTTTTACGGCGCCGCTTGGTGCTTCACCATCAATAAACAATACTCCTTCTTCTTCCCGAACCTGCAGGTTGGCAACACCGGCAACTGTTGCGGCATTGATGAGTCCCTGGTATTTATTTTCTGCTAACATATCTTTAAGTATTTAAGTGATTATTTAATTTTTAAACCAGAAAGTTCATAACCAGCTGGTTTCAGTTTGTCGATGGTTTGTTTTATCATAGCCCATTTTGCTTTAGCTATTTCACCTTTCAGAATCACTTTTCCGTTTTCAACTGTTCCGGTCACTCCCGGATGATCTTTCAGTGCATCGGCCAATCCTTTACTGAGCAGGTCAACTTCTGCATCAGTAGCACCGGTAGCAGGCATTGGGGTGGCAGCAACGGTACAGTTGTTTACTACAGACTTAACACCTTTGATCTTCCCTACTATCTCAGCACAATGAGCTTTGCACATATCATCTTTGCATTCACCAGTAATGGTAGCCACGCCTTTCTCTACCGAAACAGAAGTACCAGCTGCCATAGGGTCCGCTTTCAAAGCTGCTTCGATGGTAGCCTTAATGTCTGCATCCTTAGGCTTGCTTTTACAGGATGTAAAATTGATTGCCAGCGTTAATAGGGCAATAAGGAACAATGGCGCAAATTGTTTTTTCATTTTAGTTTTTTTTTGTGGATGTAAATGTAAGGGGCTTTGGACTTTACTTCAACATTTTCGATGAAATAGTTATATACATCGCCGAAACCTGTTTTTCACATGCAGACGATATCTACAAGGCAGGAGGACTTAATTTCTTAACATAGCCCAGGAAGGTAAAATATGTGGTTACCCCTATTTGCTTTCCATGTTCATGATCTTTTCAAACAACTGCTCATACTCAGCATTCAGTTGTTTCACCTCCGCTTCGGCTTTTTTATAGGCCAGTTCCGCCTCTACAAATTTTGTTTTGTCAGAATAAATAGCCGGGTCAATAAGAGAGGCTTCCAGTTGAGATTTTTTTGTATTCAGGGCAGCTAATTTCTCTTCCACCTGCTGAAACTGCCGCTGTATTTTTTGTAGCTCCTTTTTGGCTTCCTTGTTTACCGGTGCTGAAGATTGTGATTTAACGGGTTCCTGCACTTTGGCAACGGGTTGTTCTTTGGGTTCCCCTTTTTGACTTTTTGCTTCCGCTTTCTTTGCGTCGGCTTCAAGCTTGGCCATCCGCTCTTTCCAGGCCACCCATTCTTCGTATCCACCTTTGAATTCTTTTATCTGGTGATCTACGATCTCCCATATCTTATTAGCAGTTTTCGATACGAAATAGCGGTCGTGGCTTACCAATATTATACTGCCTTCATATTTATTAAGGGCTTCTATCAGCAGATCGCAACTATGCATATCCAGGTGGTTCGTTGGTTCATCCAGCATCAGGAAGTTGGCCTTGCTTACAATTACCTTGGCCAAAGCCACCCTTGCTTTTTCACCACCACTTAATATTTTGATCTTTTTATCTGCATCATCACCACTGAACAGGAAGCACCCCAGCAGCCCACGCAGTTCCAGTTCTGTCATCTGGCTGCCGCATTCTTTCATTTCCTCGATGATGGCATTATTGATGTTCAATGCCTCTAGCTGGTGCTGGGCATAGAAACTTTCTTCCACATTATGCCCCCATTTTCTTTCGCCCTGGCTAAAATTTTCTACACCCGCAATGATCCGGAGCAATGTGGACTTTCCTTTACCGTTTGCGCCGATCAGGGCTATTTTGTCCCCCCTGTCTATTTCTATGGATGAATTTTCAATGATGACATTATCGCCAAACGCTTTTGAGACATTATGCAACTCCACCAATACCCGTCCTGGTGTCTTATCCACCCGGAAATTGATACGAATATTCGGTCGCTCCAGTTCAGCATCTTCGATGCGTTCCAGCTTGTCGAGTTTCTTTAAGATACTTTGTGCCATTGCAGCTTTACTGGCCTTTGCCCGGAAACGTTCTACCAGCCGTTCATTCTGCCGGATGTAGTCCTGCTGGTTCTCATATGCCTTTTGCTGCATTTCAATTCGGATGGCCTTCTCTTTTTCATAATAATCAAAATTGCCATTATAAATATGCAGTTGCTGCTGGTACACTTCCACGATCTTGGTTACCATTCTGTTCAGGAAGTATTTATCGTGACTTACGATCACCACAGAACCCTGGTAATGCAGCAGGTATTTTTCCAGCCATTCGATGGAGGGAAGGTCAAGGTGGTTGGTAGGTTCATCCAATAAAAGCAGGTCCGGTTGCTGCAAGATCATCTTTGCGAGCAATACCCTCATGCGCCATCCTCCGCTAAACTCTTTATAGGGCCTTTGGAGATCTGCATTTGAAAATCCCAGGCCCTGTAATACTTCTTCCGTTTTGTGATGGATATTATAGCCCCCCAGTGTTTCTAATTCATGCAGCCGGTCCGTATATTCCAATAAGGTTTTTTCATCGCCGGTTCTTTCCAGTTCTTGTCCAATTTCTTCTATCTCTTTTTCTAATTGCTGTACCCGTTCAAAAGCACTTAGGGCTACTTGCAGGATGGATTCATTCGTATCAAAACTAAGCAGGTCCTGGTGCAGGTAACCGATAGAAGTGGTACGGCTTCTTTCCACCGTACCTTTGGAGGGAAGGTATTGCCCAACCAATAATTTGAGCAGGGTTGATTTGCCTGTACCATTGTATCCTATCAAACCGATCCTTTCGCCGGGCTGAATATGCCAGGTAGCATCTTCCACAATAGGTCTTGCACCAAATTCGAACGTAACATTTTGAAATCCTGCCAGCATAGTTTGAGAATGAGGCGCAAATTTAGCCATTATCAACCATTAAAAATTTGTTGAAATCATCTAAATCGTTCCAATCCTTAAATCCGTGGTTATCTTTGCGGCAAACTTATCAGTCGCTATGAATCCAAAGAAAATCGTTGACCTCCTTGGGATAGTGCTTCCCGCACTCATCATTATCCTCGGTATCATCCGTTTATTTGTACAAAAAACCAAGGGTGTAAACGGGCTTACTATGTTATTTGCGTTCCTGCTTTTATTGGTGGGTCTTGTACGGTTTTTCATTTTTGGCATCGGTGGCGGTGGCTCTAATAATTCAGGCCCCAAACCGCCCCCACTGGCAGTGAGCAAGCATAGCGAAGCTTTTAATCAATCGCTGGAAAACCTGCTTTCAGCATATTCTACTATGACAACTGCTTTTGCAAAAGGTGATACCGTCAGTATCAATCAGGCAGGCAATATGCTAAAGATGGCGCTGGATAGTTTCAAAATTGATGAATTGAAAGTGGATTCCCTTATTTACCAAAC
>JAEUVL010000420.1 GCA_016786965.1 Chitinophagaceae bacterium | reverse complement strand
CTGGCCTTTACTATAAAAGATCATATTACCGTCAAAACCACATTTATATTCCTCAGCTTTTTTCCCATCCAGCAGGGTGGCTAATTTACGGATGGCTTTTTTCTCAGTGGTATTTATCATACTCGTAACTGAATCGGAATTGGGCGCATTAAATGTGATCACCAAACTATCACTGGCTGATAGTTTTTTAGTAATTGCTGTTCCGCCACAAGAAGCCAGGGATACTACAGCGATCAGGAGAAGAAGCTGGTGCATATTTTTAATCAATATACGGATAATCGTCATTTATTTCCAATTGTCGTCTTAATCAGGGGTATAACCAGCACCTCGTAATGTAAAACAAGGCGCTATATTCTCTGCTGAAAACTCTTCGCCCACTACGGCGGCAATAGTTTGTGCCATTTGCTGCAAATATTGCTGTTGCTTCACCTTTATTTCTCCGGCTGGTTGAATGCCAGGCCCCATGACAGCAAACCATGTTTGGGAAGAACCAGTAATGAACTCACCGTGTGATGTCCATTTTGAATGTTTACTTCCCCTGCCGTGATCGGTGGTGATAATAAAAGTGGTATTGTTTTTATAACCGGGCGTTGTTTGCACAAGGTGCCAGAGTTCAGCTATCATCTGGTCCACCTGCGTCGCCTGCTGAAGGTAAAGGTCATACCGGCCATCATGCGCAAACTCGTCTGTTTCGCCCAGGCCAAGATATACTACTCTTGGATAATGCTGTAAAATATACTCTTTGGCGGTTAGAAAAGTGAGCTGGTCGTGGCGTGTAGCGACTTTCTCCCTCACTACATCGCTTTGTATGGTATTGATAAGTTGTTGTGTGGCAGAGCCGTTTTCATCCATGGGCATATAGCCACTGTTTATCATAATTTTATTTCGCTTCGTATTTAGTATATATGGAAAGACATCCCAAGAGGAGAAAGCGGCTACTCTTCCGGTAAACCCGGGCTTGCTGTCAAGGTATTCAAGCACATTTGTATTGGGGTTATTTCTTTTCTTATTAGAAGATATCATGATGTCGGCATGGCCTGTAAGCATTTCGTTATACCCGGGATAAGACAAGGAATAGAGATTTGCCACATCTACTTTATTACCCAGCTCCCTGTTACCATAAATTTGACCTTTTGCCGCAATCACATGCCAGAAAAAAGGGAGTAGTTTTTTTCTTCTTTCCCCCGGATCGGCTGCCCAGTATAATAATTTGAGCGTAGATGTATCAGAAGTAA
The DNA here is from genome assembly GCA_016786965.1 of Chitinophagaceae bacterium. Classification (GTDB taxonomy): domain Bacteria; phylum Bacteroidota; class Bacteroidia; order Chitinophagales; family Chitinophagaceae; genus JJ008. The sequence continues at coordinate 131 of JAEUVL010000420.1, read as the reverse complement.
AGTCTTCAGAATTTATAAGAAGACTGTCTGCGCCGTTAAACACTTCCTGCCAGCGAAATCCATCAGTTGTGATGATAAATAGATTCTCCGCTGTGGGCAATTTGGCGGGTCTGTCAGGGGTATTTGCGGGA
>JAEUVL010000287.1 GCA_016786965.1 Chitinophagaceae bacterium | reverse complement strand
AAATCTTCTGTACGGGGATTGGACAAACAACAGCAGGTAAAAAAGATCCAGGAGTATGTATTTATGGTGAAAGGTGACTAAAAAATAATTCCCTATAAAAAAACAAAGCTATCTGCCGGAAGGCAGGTAGCTTTTATCATTATATAGTTTACCTGTAATGCTAATCCCAAAGATGCTGCGGGTACTCGCCTTCCCTTATCAGCCTGTCGAGGCTTTGTTGCACAAAAGGAGCATCCTCTTTATAAGTTACTCCAAACCAAAAAGAGGAAGTGGGTATCACCTGGATGGTTCCGCCCTCTTTGATGAACTGATCAGCAACCATTGGGATAAAAAATTCAGACTTCGGCTCATTCCCTCTTTCAGCAAGAAATTCAGCAAATAATTTTTTGGTATGCAAGAAGAAAGGCGGGGCAAAGCACCAGAAGTTCATGGAGACCTGTGTGTTGGCTGGTAACTCAACAGGCTGCAGACCATCTTCCGCCACAATGGCTCCATCTTTTTTTGAAATATTGATCCTTTCAGTAATCGCCGCCAGGTTACCATCATGGTCCAGGGTACAAATACCTCTGTTCACTGTTCCATGCTCAGATAAAGTGCCGGGCAAATCATATCCTATGATAGCAAAGTTTTTGTCGGTGCATCCAACATTCAAAAAAGCAGCTGCATTCTTAAATGCATTGTACCCGTAAAAATCATCCGCATTGATCACTGCAAAAGGACCGTTCACCGCTTCACTGGCACATAATACTGCATGAGCAGTGCCCCAGGGTTTTGACCGATCTGCCGGTATAGAAAATCCATTGGTATAAGAATCCAGTTCCTGGTAAACATAGGCCGTGTCCATCCTGCCTTTCAGTTTAGGCTCAAAGATGGATTTAAAGTTATCGGCAAATTCTTTCCTGATGATGAACACCACTTTTCCGAAACCAGAGCGCATAGCATCAAAGATGGAATAATCCATGATCGTTTCTCCGCCGGGGCCAAAGCCCTGCACCTGCTTCATACTTCCGTAACGGGAGGCCATGCCGGCTGCTAATATTACCAGGGTTGGTTTCATATTCTAATTTAATATTGCGGGACGAAATTAAAGTAAATTCATCATGCCGTTACGAATATTATGCAGGAAATAAGCTTCGCAAATATCACCACAGATGTCCCTTCTTATCCGGCAGCTGATGAAAAAGATATTACTGTT
>JAEUVL010000264.1 GCA_016786965.1 Chitinophagaceae bacterium | reverse complement strand
GCCATGTATGCCACAGCACAGGCTAAAAAGAAAGGATACGACCAGGTGTTATGGATGGATGCTTTTGAGCACAAATATGTGCAGGAATGCGGCACGATGAATGTGTTCTTCATCATTGGCAATACTGCCATCACCCCCGATTTGGAACAGGGCACTATACTGGGTGGAGTGACCCGCCAGAGTGCTATCACCCTCTTGAAGGAAATGGGCTTTACGGTGGAAGAAAGGCCGTTGAGTATTCACGATATTATCGATGCCTATAAAGCCGGACTATTGTATGAGGTCTTTGGTACCGGCACCGCTGCCACTATTTCACTGATAAAAGAATTGAAGTACAAGGATTTTGAGATGAAGTTTGACGTGGACAACTGGAAAACAGCGCCAACCATTAAAAAATGGCTGGCAGACATCCGGGAAGGCAGGAGAGAAGACAAATACAACTGGATGCAGAAAGTATAAAAGAAAAAAGATTACTTTAGAGGGTTGCCGGAAAGCAGCCCTTTTTTTATGCCGGCCAGTCAGCATACCCTCTGGAAATTCATAAGCACCATTGCCTGCCTGCTTTTAAACCAAAACTAACCAATGCATGCTTCCAGCATCTAAATGTTTACTATTCCTTCTTCTTTTTACCGGTATTCGATCAATGGCGCAGGTAACACCCATTGCTGTCACGGGTTTTAATAATGATGCAGTAGCAGAAGGGCCACCGAGTTCTTTAGCCACCACCACTTTGCAAGTGGATGGGGGATTCTCCAACAGGGTCATGTACACCTCCGCCTTTAGCACCTTTGCTGGTATTGGAGGCGGTGGATTGCCGGACAATGGTACTATCGTTAGTGGCGGAGACACTTATCAGTTGGCCAATTACACAGGTAACAATGCACTGTACATTTACAGAAATGAAACCCGTGGCCTGACGCTTGTTACACCTGCTTCTTATTCCCGGGTGAGGATACTGGGCTTTACTACGGAAGGGGCCAGTTCGCTTAACGTAAGGTTCAATTTTACAGACGGAAGTTTTACAGACTATTTCACCAACTATTCATTGCCGGATTGGTTCAATGGAGCTGCCAATGTAGTGTTGCAGGGCTTTGGCCGTTGCAGCCGGGTGGCAGCGGCACCCTGGGGCGCAGATGCTTTTCCCAGTAATCCACGGATGTATTATATGGAAGTCGCACTGAATTGTCCGGATAAGAACAAGTCCCTGCAGTCAGTTTTTTTCAGCAACTTCAGTACGTTTCCTAATAATGCTCCTTTTCCCAATGCCGTTATCCTGGGTTTATCCGGCACCACTGATCCGCCACCCACTATCACTCCCGTAATCACTCCTTGTGATTGTAACGGGCCTAATGGGAGTGTGACCCTAACCGCTACAGGAACCACTGGCCCTTATACTTACTCCTGGAGTACTACCCCGGCGCAAACAGGCCCTACGGCAACTGGCTTAGCACCTGGTAATCACCTTTGCAACATTACAGATGCAAACGGGTGTGTAATACCTTATACAGCTACGGTGCCATTAAATAACAATGGGGCTATTACTGTTAACGCTACCCCGCTTACAGTATGTCCCGGCGATCCTGTTACCTTATCTATCAATGTGGTCAATGGTATTTACGGAATATTTGGTTGGCGGCCTGTCACCACACCTGCATCACCCTATACATTAGGCCAGACACAGACTGTAAATCCTCTTGTGACGACTACCTACCAGGCATATGCGCAAAGAAATGCTGGCGGAGGATGGTGGACGACATGTTCTGTTACTGCTTTTGTAACTGTAACAGTGTATCCTGTGCCAGCGGACCCGATCGTTCCTAATCTATCAGTTTGCCCGGGTGCAGATGCCATCTTACAGGTACAAAGTCCCGTAGCCGGCTATACTTATAATTGGTACACGGTCGCCACCGGAGGAACGCCCATTACTACTGGTACATCTTATACAGTAATGAATGTAACGGCTGCTGCCACATA
>JAEUVL010000199.1 GCA_016786965.1 Chitinophagaceae bacterium | reverse complement strand
GAATTAAAAAGATCAGGGAATTTATTGCTGGCACATAGAAATAAACGGATTCGTCCTTTGCTGGATGATAAGATCATTCTTGGCTGGAATGCTCTCATGAACACTGCCTGCAGTAAGGCTTTCGCTGCCACAGGCAATGAGGGCTACAGGCAACTGGCCATTGAAAATATGGAGTTTTTGTTGTCAGCATTTGCAGAATCTGGCTCAGAAAAACTTTACCATACCTGGAAAGATGACCAGGCCAGGTATCCCGCCTTTTTAGATGATTATGCCAGTTTGATCCAGGCATTGATCCAGCTACAGGAAATAACCACTAATACCAGATGGCTGATAGAGGCAGAGAAACTGACCAGTTTTGTCCTGGATAATTTTAGCGAAACAGAAACTGCATATTTCTATTATACGCCAGTTTGGCAGAATGATGTTATTATAAGGAAAAAGGAAGTATATGATGGTGCCGTTCCCTCTGGCAACTCCGTGATGGGGTACAATCTGTGGCAGCTTTCCTTGTTATTGGATAAGGAAGATTGGCAGAAAAGGGCCAGGGAAATGGTCAGTTCATTAGGCTTGGCGGTAGTCCGCTACCCTACATCATTTGGAAACTGGGGATGCCTACTACAGGAGATAGTGGCGGGAACCAGTGAAATTGCGATAATAGGGGGTGGCTTTCTTAAAACAATGGCTGAAGTGCTGGCGGAGTACATTCCTCACAGGGTGCTGATGGCCTCAGACCGTGTAAACCCTGATTTTCCGCTATTAATAGGTAAATCTGCCAACGAACAAACGACTATTTATCTGTGTCGTAATTACACTTGCCTGAATCCAGTATTTTCTGCAAAAGAGCTTATGTTGCTGATAAACAAGGGCAAAAACCGGTAATTAATTTTAAGTTAATACAATAAAACGAGCTTGGCCTCCGTTAGAAATTTTACTTTGGAAAATACCTTTTGATTTTTAAAAATAAATGATAACCTTGTGTCAGAGAATAGTTCAAAATATTATATTTGCCCAATACCCCTTAAGTGTATGAAAATGAAAAACCTTTACTACACCCTGTACGCAGCCGCCTGCATGACCTTGCTGGCCAGTTGCGGAATACTGGGAGGAAAGAAAAACGGAAAAGGCGGAAGCCTGCCAAATGATGGCCAAGTGCATGGAGTAGCGCCAGGAGGAAAGTATACTCTTCCTAAGCCTCCAGGTATGGTGTATGTGCCCCAGGGTACGTTTCACATGGGTCCCAGCGATGAGGATCCAGCTTATGCATTCAGTGCCCGCAACCGTTCTGTATCTATCAGCGGATTCTGGATGGATGCCACAGAAATTACCAACAATGAGTATCGTCAATTTGTATACTGGGTTCGTGACTCAGTAGTAGCCCGTAAGCTTGGCTATGTTAAAGCAGGTGCAGATGGCAATGAATATGTGGACTGGAAGAAAATGCAGACCATGAAATGGAGCGATCCTAAAGTAATGGAACAACTGGCCGGCACAGATATAATCCTGCCTCCCGATGACAGGATATTTGGTAAAAAAGAAATTGATCCTACTAAAATCGCATTTCATTCTGAAACTTTTGATCTGAAAGAAGCCGCAAAAAGAGAAAATGCTGGCAAACCCCGTTCTTCCTTTATTGTAAAGAAGGACGTTCAGATCTATCCCGATACTTTGGCTTGGATTCGTGACTTTGCTTATTCCTACAATGAGCCAATGACAAAAAGATATTTCTCTCACCCTGCGTTTGGTAATTATCCTGTGGTAGGAGTAAACTGGAAACAGGCAGAAGCTTTCTGTAACTGGAGGACTCATTTCCTGAATGCCTTTCTTGATTCAAAGAAAAGGGCACAGGAATCAGATTTCCGCCTGCCTACAGAAGCACAATGGGAGTATGCAGCCCGTGGCGGCCGCTCACAATCAATGTTTCCCTGGGGTAACTATTACCTCCGTAATAAAAAAGGATGCTTAATGGCCAACTTTAAACCAGGCCGTGGTAATTATCCAGAAGATGGTGGTTTCTACACTGTACGTGCCGATGCTTACTGGCCTAATGATTATGGTCTGTATTGTATGAGTGGTAACGTAGCGGAGTGGACATCTTCCATCTATTATGAAGGACGCAACAATTTCCAGCACGATATGAACCCTGATGTTCGTTGGAACGCAAAAGATGATGATCCCCCGCTGATGAAGCGCAAAATTATCCGTGGCGGCAGCTGGAAAGACGTAGGCTACTATCTGCAAACCGGTACCAGCACATACGAGTACCAGGACTCAACCAAATCTTACATTGGCTTCCGTTGTGTAATTGACTTACCAGCAGCTCCAACCAAGGGCCGCAAATAGTAAAATTGATATTCAACTCTTAAGTTAATAAACTCTGTGAGAGGACAGTAAAACGAACCTGTCCTCTCTTACTTCTCTCTTTTAATAAATTTAAACCACTATTAAAAAATCCAATTTATGGCAGCAGCTATTCCTTCCAAAGTAAGTAAATGGGTAGACGTAGGCGTTTCATTCGGTGCAGCATTAGTAATCTGGGGAGCCCTCAGGAAAATCACTCACCAGCCAGATGCTGATACCTGGTTGTGGATCGGTTTGACAACAGAAGCCCTGATCTTTACTTTATATGGTATATTATATATTATTTATCCCGCTATAAAAGACGCTTCGCATGATGAGGAGCAGTTTTCTGTAGCAGGTGCTAAATCCAGGGCTACCCTGGGATCAATGGACAAGATGTTAGCTGAAGCTGATATTACTCCTGATACCATGAAACGTTTAGGCGAAGGATTCAAACAACTGAATACAACTGTTAGTGGCATGAACGGTATCGGCGATACGATCAATGCGACTACTGACTTTACCAATAAGACAAGAGAAGTAACTGGACAGCTGGAAAAAGTGAAGGATGCTTATACTACTGCTGCAGGTTCTGTTGGGGCCTTTAACCAGGCCACAGAAGGTGCCAAGGTATTCCACGAGCAGGTACAGGTGCTGACAAAGAACCTGTCTTCTCTCAATACTATTTACGAACTGGAATTGCAGGAAAGCAATAACCATTTGAAAGCGCTGAATTCTTTCTATGGCAAACTGTCTGAAACTTCGGCTCAAATGCTGAACAGTGCTGAGGATGCGAAGAGAGTACAGGAGCAGATCGGTAGCCTGGCTACTAACTTGGGCCGCCTGAACAGCATTTATGGTAATATGCTTACTGCCATGCAAGGCCGTAGCTAATATATCTAACGCTGAAAATCAGTATCCTTAATTCAACGTCACTATCTAGTAATTTAAAAAACCAAAATCTTCATGTCTTTACCTAAAGAGCCCCGGCAGAAGATGATCAATATAATGTACCTGGTATTAACAGCCCTGCTGGCTATTAATATCTCGGCAGAGATCCTCAATGCCTTCAAAACCATCGATGAGAGTTTGAAGAAAACAAA
>JAEUVL010000170.1 GCA_016786965.1 Chitinophagaceae bacterium | reverse complement strand
GCATTCACAAAGATGAAATCTTTTGCCGGACTGGGATATACGATCAGTTGCTTTTCTGTTATGTTTATTTTTTTGTCCGTAATGGCTGAACGGAATAGAAAAAGCGGGTCAGTAGTAAAACTGATCTGGCTGAAATTCTGCGTCATCCTTGGACATACAGCCCATACCTGAACATTGTAACTGGTGTTTGGTAAAAGGCCGCTTAACAAGTAGCCAGTACTCGTGAGGTTGGTTGCAGCTGTTGTATAATTCAGATCGGTTGTTTTCTTATACCTTACTTCGTAAAACAGCACATTGCTTACGGCACCCCAACTAAGGTATGCAGAAACGATACCGATGTTTGAAGCAGCGAGGCTGGCTGGTGCCGCACACGGATTTACAGCGGTGGTAAACATATTCAGACCGGAAAAATTGCTGGTATCTGAGAAGCAATTGGCCCTTACTTTATATACATACGGTTGCGCCGGTTGCAAGTTTGTAAGGGTAAAAAAAGTGTCTGTGATATTATTGATCGAAGTGAAAATTGAACCAGTACCCAGCCGGTATTGCAGGGTGTAGCTGCCCGTGCCCTGTACCTTGTTCCATTTTATGCGGGCAGTGCTGTGTGTAATGTTAGATGCTGATAATCCTGCCGGAATAGTACAGGGCGGGAGAATTTTATTGGTTTGCCATATACCGCGGCCCAGTGTGGCCACCCGAAGCTTACCTGCATTTTTTTGAATCTCGATATCATTGACAAAACTAAGTGGCAGGTTGCCGGTAATCTCTGTCCAGTTTGTAACTGTATCATTTGTTGTATAAACACCCACATTCATCCCGATATAAACAGTTTCGCTGGCATCATCATCAACTGTTACACAGCGAATGCTGAGAGAAGGCAGGTTGGAAGAAATATCGGTAAATGAACTTCCTCCGTCGGAGGAAGCGAATATTGTTTTTACAGCAGCGCAGCTTACCCATATCTTTTCCGGGTTCAGCGGACTGATGGCAATATCAGTGATATTGCTGGCAAGAGGCATTTTAATAAGGGCCCAACTGGCGCCACCATTCCTGGTTACATACAGTGTATCATTTGCCGCTGCATAAATATAATTGGTATCTGAAGGTGCCACTTCCAGTATGTCGATTAACGAGCTTATAGCATTGCCGGAAAGGCTGACCCAGGTTGTACCGTTATTGTTAGTTTTATAAACGCCTGTCCAACCGCCGTAGAAAGTATTCCGGTTGGCAGCAACAGTAAGCGGTGCAAAAAAATTACCCGGAGAAGGCCGTTGTACAGCCTGTGCAGTCAGTCCACCGTCTGTTGTGCGAGAGAGAAAACCATTTACCATGGCCATACTAAGTTTAGGATCCAACGGACTAATGGCCACATCCACTCCGTCGCCACCTGTCCAATCATGAAAGACACTATTATCACAAAACGATGTGCCATTATCCTGTGTGGCTATACAAAAGCTGTTTGGATTGGGGGGGGAGCTTGATATGGAGTAAATGAAACGGATGCCGAGCCCGGCGGAAAGATCGATCCAGGTGGCGCCATTATTGGTGCTTTTGAAAACACCTCCGTCAGAAGTGGCATAAATGGTATTACCAATCCACTGTATTGAATGCACATCTGCATGAATATACCTGTTATTCAGGGCGATGGCTTCAAAATAGCTCCAGTAGGTAAACATACTGAAGGAAGCACCACCGTTTCCGGAGCGCCAACTGCTGATTGATGCAAGAAACAGGTCCTGTACATTAGTGGGATTTACTGCGATCGTCATGGCATGTATGGCAGCACCGCCATTACCCGTTCCATCTATGCTGGTTCCAAAATAGTTGGTGCCCTGCTGCGGGTTTCCGGTATTAATGATGGTAAAACTATTGCCGGCATTGATGCTTTTATAAAGCCGGGCATAAGCCTGTCCGCTGGCCTGTGCTAAGTATACAGTATTCGGTTCGGCCTGACTTACGCCAATCTCTGTTCTTCCGTCAATGGTAAGTCCGCTGACAGCACTCCAATTGGCCCCGCCATTGGTGGACCGCATGAAAGGGCTGACTCCCGCGGCCTGATCACCCTCTCCACATGCATACATAACAGCAGGATCGCCGGGTTTAAATTCAATATCAAATTTTCCGACGGTATGCGGATTAAGCCAGTTGATCCCACCATCTGATGACCGGAAAATACCTTTTTGTGTATCTGTAAAATAAATAAAGTTGTTATTCGTGGGATGCATCAGGATCTTACGGATACTGCCGGTGGCGCCGGTAGTTAACGATTGCCAGGTAAGTCCCCCGTCTGTTGTTTTAAATAATCCATTGGTAACGGTACCCACATATACCAGGTCAGGATTGGTGGCTGACACAACGATGGACCTTGCCCGCATCATTGTGCTGATATCATCTGTCAGCGGTTGCCAGGTTTGCCCGCCATTGGTTGTCTTCCACACACCGCCTCTTTCTGTGGCAACATAAATGATGGATGTGTTCAGTGGGTACACTGCGGCACCAAAGATTCGGCCGGTACCGGGGTTATGTCCCGGTCCGCTATTGGGAACCCAATTAAAAGGGCCCAGTTCTGTCCAGTTGGTAGTGGTCTCCAGCCTGTTTACAGCACTCGCAGCCTTCCAGCGTTTGTACTCTTCAAAATCATACCTCTCCGGACGGATAAATCCATTTTCATCCAGGTGATATTTCATTTCATGATACCATCTTTCAAATTGTTTATAGCCGGTGCCTTGTCCTTTGCCTGTTTGCTTA
>JAEUVL010000162.1 GCA_016786965.1 Chitinophagaceae bacterium | reverse complement strand
TTTTTTATTACAATATATGGGTAAGTCTTATCATCCTTCAGATTAATATTGAACCTTGGCTGGTATTGTTTAATGAGGGTATTTTCCAAAAGGAAAGCATCCTGTTCCGAGTTAACGATGGTGAATTCGATCCTGGCTATTCGCTGTACCAGTTCATGGGTTTTATAACTGGTAAATGTTTTTGTGAAATAAGAACTAACCCTTTTTCTCAGGTGCTTAGCCTTGCCCACATACAACAGTTCACCGGCTACGTCATAGTATTTATAAATACCCGGTTGTTTTGGGATGGTGCCGGCAATATGTTGAAACTCTGCCGCTGTCATTGTAAGGAATATTCATCCCATATCACTTTTGTGATGGTTACGATTTCAGGTTCGCCAGGCTTCTGTGAGGTAGTCGTGATAAGGAAATTTTTATCTGTTTGCCAGTACATTTTTTTACTTAAATAGCCATTCTTGTTGCTGATCAGTCTTTCAATAATGATATTGTTTACTTTATCTCCTGTTGCAGCATTAGGTATAACAATGATTTCCTGTTTTTGAATATCTTCCTTTTCGGGATTGACAGGAACGTAACTAACAATCACCCAGTTAGTCAGTGGATCATAGCGGGTTTCTTCTTTATATCTCCTGGCTACTTTCGGATCAGAAAGGTCAGGGATCTCCAAAAATTCTTTGGCAACTTCCCGGAAATTCTCCCGGTTTACATAGCTAGAATCTATGTGAAGGCTGTCGTGAATAACATATTTTCGGATGGAATATAGGGAAGTGTCGATATGCGCTACCTGTTTCTCAATAAGCGAAAGAACAGAAATAAATTTTTTGGGTTCTTCCTTTTCTTTGGGTTTACAGGCAACCATTAATAAAGTTGTTGCCAATATTGCCGTTACATAGTTTCTCATGGTCTAAAATTAAAAAAAAGCATTCTCAAAAAGAGGAAAGGTTTGCATAGCGGAAACAAAAATCCCGTTTCTTTAAAAGTCACGGGATTTTTCGCAGAGCAAACTGCCTTTCGGCAAATTTGCAGTTAGTGTAAGTGCTATCTGAGCATAACGCCCAGCTTTAAACCAAAATCAAAAAGATGTTCCTTTACGGGATATTTATTTTTGAAACTTGACATAGTCTGGTATCTTACCTGTGGCCCGATTCTCCATTTTATTTTACCGGTATTGTTGGCAGCAAATATTTCAAAGCCTGTGTTGATATTCCATTTCCGTATAAGGGAAGGCATTTCAGCGTAATTTTTATAGTCTGTGGAAAGAAGATACGATCTGTTGTCCAGCACATAGGTTGGCTGAATATTTCCACCCACTCCCAGGTATCCTTTTTTATTGCTGATGACTTTAACTTCAAGACCAATAGGGGCAGAAGCAGACAAATAAAGATTTCGGAGCCAGTTAGCTTTAAATCCGCCAAAATTCCTATAACTGGTATAAGCAGAAACAGAATTAGATCCGCCATAGGAATTGCTAAGCGTAATGGTAGCCTCTTCCCTGGGATGACTATATGCTTTTATATCATATTTGCTTACTGTAAACTGGAGGCCACCTGTAAGTGTTATTCTTTTCGACAAGGGGTAGCCGGCTGTTAGTCCCAATTGGAATCCAAGATCAGGTTTGTGGGTTACGATATTATTAACATCGGGCACATATACATTTGCAAGTGGGGTGGTGTTATTACGGGCCTGAACGCCACTGATAAAAGCTTTATTTTCTTTTAAATCACGATAGCTGATAGTGGGTGTTACATATAACTGTAAGGTAAGTCTTTTGCCTTTTGAGTTATGTTTATAGGAATTCACAACACTTTCTATAGTCATCAGATTGTTATTATCAGCAGGAGCAGATCTCTGTTCTGTTGATACCGCAGTTTTTTCTTCATCAATTGAATTATCATTAATAAAGTTCAAAGCAGGTTTGGTAGGTTCAGCGGGAATTATTACTATGGTTGCAGGTTTGCTGCTCATCGCTATATTTCTGTGGTGTGCTACCTCCTGTCCTGACATAACAGTTTCCTTTTGCCTGGTTACAACAGGAGCGGCCTGTTCAATAGTATTGTCCGTTAAAGCTGGTTCTTCAGATTCAATTTCAGACTGGCTGCCAAAATTTGAAAGAAAAGCCAGCGGTGGCATATTCTCATCTGCTGTATAAGAAGTTTCGATATTCTTTTTAGTGGGTTTTACCGGGGCTATAAAAACATCCTTAACTGTTGAACTTGTTGTTATTTCCTTATTTAGCTGGACTGCTGGCAGACTTTGCGCCAAAGGCTGGTTCTTACCGGGGTGATTGACCATCACATAGGTAACTGCTGTAACGGAGATGAGTAAAAGGGCTATTCCAATACCATACCAGCGGCGGCGGGTGTGCAGGGTATTGTGGATGTTATTCCACACCTTTTCGGAAGGAAACATCCTGTATTGGTCGGCATTTTGTTTTACAAACTGCTCAAAGTCCCTGTTATTAAATCTATTCTCCATAACCAGTCATATCCTGTTTGGGCCTGCTGAAGGGCAGGCAGGTACGATTAAAATATTATCGGCGGCCTACAGCAGCCAGCCATTCAGTCTCTTGTTTTGGTTTTTGTAATATTCTTTTTCTTATCAATATATCTTCCAACATTGCTTTGGCCCTGGTGTACTGGCTTCGGCTTGTGCTTTCTTCTATGTCCAGCATATTGGATATCTCCCGGTGGCTATACCCTTCGACTGCGTACAGGTTCAATACGGTTCTGTAGCCAATTGGTAATAGCCTGATACATTCCACCACCTGCTTGGCCTGAATAATGGCCGGCACACTGTCCTCTCTCACCTGCACCCCGGTGGCATGAATTATATCCACACTTTCATTGAACTTTTTATTCTTCTTCAGGATATTGATACAGGTATGTACCACTATCCTCCTGATCCAGCCTTCAAAGGCACCCCTTTTTTCAAAGGTGTGCATCTGCAAAAAGACCTTTATAAACCCCTCCTGCAACATATCCTCGGCATCTTCCCGGTTGTGGGCAAAACGATAACAGACGGCCAGCATCTTGGGGCTGTACCGGTTGTACAGTTCCCGTTGGGCGGTGGTATCATTTTTCAAACAACCTTTTATTATGGCTTCCTCGGTCATATTTTCCTTTGGTTGCCTGTAATTTAGACAAAAAATCTGTACGATTGCTGCACAGTTTTGTAAAAATTAAGGCAAAAATGAGATGTGTTTAAATCAATTAACGGGGAAATACGTGGATTTGTTGCCCCCAACCCCGCTCATTGCCGGCTCTTTTACTGATTCCAAAAATGATGATTTTACACTAAAGGCCAGCTTATTAGCCAGCCTTTAGCGTAAATAATTTAAAGAGATGCCCTTACTGAAAAGATGAAATTGGAACCGGCAGCTACAATGCCTGAAGAATAAGGCCGGTAACGCAGGTTTGTCATATTTTCCCAACCGGTTGTTAGCAGCAAATTCTTTGTTACCTGGCAGGAAGCTTTTAGATTAAGCACAAGCCATCCTGGCGAATAAGGCTTACCATCTGCATCTTTTGCATAGATATCTGTTTTAGCTTGTTCAGAAGGGGCCAGGTCGGCATTTTTTATCTGGCTGTTGTACTGTGCAGAGGCTTCGACAAATATTTTTTTATGTCGGTAACGTAAATTGGTGCTGCCATAAAATGGGGGTGCATGACGAAGCGGTACCTGCTCATTTTTCACATCATCAGTTTCTTTCCCGGTAATCCAGTTGGCGTGGGTTTGCAAAGACAATTCCCTGGTAAAGTAAAACTCTGTACTTAACTGAAACCCTGAAACGGTAGCCTTTCCCACATTTTGTAAAGCTTCAACCTGGCTTAATATGCCATTGAATAAAATACTGTCCTGCCCGTTAAAGGTAGAAAAGCGGCGAACAATTGCGTTATCCAATATGGTATAGAAAGCGTTTAACTCCACCCGAAATTTATTGGGAATGTTCTTTACGATCCCGAGCTCGAAATTCCAGGCATATTCCGGTGTCAGTTCGGTGTTTGGAACGGTTACATTTCCTGGCACACTTTCAAACAATTTTCCAATATCATCCACATTAGGCATACGGAACCCAGTGGAAATATTACTGTTGAACTGCCATCCCTCTACCGGGCGAAATACAAGCCCCGCATTGCCGGTCAGTGCGCCGTCCTTTAACTCAGCTTTTTTATAGGGGAATTTAATAAATGTGGTATCAAACGTGGCATCCAATGTGTTATAACTGTATCGGAGGCCGGTCGTCATTGTTACTTTAGGGTGCAGAGTTGCTTTATAACTTCCGTAGATGCTGGAAGCGCTGGTAGTACTTCCATCAGGATAGCGGCTTACAAAATCAGTGACCACATTATTACTGATGTTTGTTCTTTCGCCAAATGAACCTACTTTATTGTGTACATACTCAACACCGTAAAACAGTTCGCCTTTACCTAATCCTTTTGTAGCATCAAGGTTTAAATTTACAACGCCTACCTGTTCCACCTGTTTATTGCGGTTATTATTTGCACGGGTCCTGTCTACACGGGCCTCCTCGTAGGATTGGTAGCCTGCTGTGACCCTGAATTGATCATGCAACTTCGTTTTTTTGGAATGCAGCATTGTCAGCGTGTGCATACGCCAAAGCATATCATCGTAATACCATTCTGAAAAACGAAGCCTTCCGTTTCGGTATTGAATCAGACGGTCATATCTTGGCGCATCTCCTGTGCCTGCATAGGTAAAACTGTATTGCATATCCCAATGCTGATTTGGTTTAAACCGTACCTTTTGTAAGAAGTTAATCTGATCGTAACCACTAAATCGTTGAACCCGGGGGTCTTTGTTTTTTATGATGCTGTCGATATTATTGATTCTTTCAACATATTCGGGCCGTAAATAGCTGTCCTGTCCGCCATTCTTTCCCATCTTCAGGTCATCAAATTTGCTATATGAAAAAGAGGAAAGCAAGGCCCATTTTTTCCAACCTAAATTAATATCGGCATGGATCGTATTTTCTTTATTTGCCGTAGAGTATCTTCCCAGCGCACTTCCCTTCACCAACATTTTTTTGTCTTTGGAGAACCTGGCTTCCAGGGTATGAAAATCCATTACTCCGCCAATGGCATCGCTGCCATAGATGAGTGATCCGGGGCCAAATATTACCTCGGCAGTTTCAGTACTTAGTGCATCAATGCTGATCACATTTTGCAGGTTTCCGCTTCTGTAAATGGCATTGTTCATACGAACCCCGTCAACGACGAGTAACACCCGATTGGTAGCAAACCCGCGGATCATAGGGCTGCCGCCGCCTAGTTGGCTTTTTTGAATAAATACGGAGCCGCTTTGCCCTAAAAGGTCGGCAGATGTTTGCGGGTTATTTCTCAGAATATCTAATTTATTAACCTTGACGATCTTATTTGGAACCTCATTTAGTTTTTGTTCCCATTTGTTGACAGAAATGATGACCTCACCCAATGTTTTTTCTGAGGTGGTATCTTCCTGTGTATAGCCGCTTCTGGCTATGCATAATATACATAGCAGAGCAAGCACATACTTATTGCTCATAAATAGTAAGTTTATTTAGAAAATTGGTTTATTGTTTATCATCAGATCAACAAACCTGTGGCGGCGGAGTAATTATATCGAGGAAAGAAGAACTCAGGTCATACTTCTTATTATCATTTTGCGAAAGTATATCGACTAATTCAGGGGTTGCTTCTAATGGCTGGCTGTCACAAGGAGTTTGCAATAACTGAAATAATTGCGCCAGGAGTTTATTGCCGGTCCTTTTTTCTTCCTGTTGATTTGTTTGCATCTGTTTTACAAGCAAGGTCTCTTCCTCATCATAAAGTCCGGTAAAAATATAATCCCCATTTTCGAGTAATGAGGATTTGATATCAAACATTTTATCACCCAGCCATATTTCTTTGCCCGGTTTTACCCAGCGAACACTTCCGGCAGGTACCCTTACTGTGTGGAGCATTTTTTCTTCCAATTGTTCTTTCATCCGGTGCTGTATCTTTTTTTGCCGGGTCTGAAATATGAATACCGTTACCAGCGGAAACACTGTTAACAGCAGCAGGAAAAGGCAGATAATCTTTAAGGAAGCGGTTTTCAAGGTTTAGCAATAAACAGCAAAGATATATTTATTTCTTCCTAACAAGGCTGTCCATGGGGTACTGGGATTTCATTTTATCCATAACTGACTGAGCCCAACTGGTGATAGCCGCTTTCTCTTCTGTGGTTAATTTGGCGTCTTTATGGATCCAGGTGTAGGAATTCAAGGGCATTTTGCCTTCTTTCACTTCATCGATCACTTCTTCCATTTTATGGTATTGGTAACGTAAAGATTTGTTTTTGTATTCATCAAAATTGAGTTCCTTTTTTCCATCCTGGATATGCTTATTCAGCCACCAGAGAACAGGCTGAAAATTTGAATACCAGGGGTAGCGGGTATTGTTGCTGTGGCAATCGTTACAGGCCTTTGTCAGGATGGCTTGTACATCTCCCGGAACGGCATAGTAATTACCGATGTAATTAGTTTGCGGAGCATCAGATTTATTCTTTTTTGGGCGAATAAACTGAATTACTACCAGTGCAGCTAATAATACCAAAAGGATTTTCCTGATCATTATAAAGTGTTTTAATTAAAGTTATGGGTTTGTAAGTAGAATATTTCCTGTCATTTCTGCAGGAATTGGTAAGCCCATTATGCTCAAAATAGAAGGAGCAATATCGCCCAGTTTTCCGGGCTTTACGGTTCCTTTCCAATCATTGTCAATGATGAAAAGCGGAACCGGGTTCAGCGTATGAGCAGTATTGGGAGTGCCATCTTCATTGATCATATAATCAGAATTGCCGTGGTCGGCGGTGAGGAAAACGGTGTAACCGTTTGCCAATGCGGCCGTAACCACTCTTTCCACACATCTGTCTACCGTTTCCACGGCTTTGATGGCTGCGGACCAAACACCAGTATGGCCTACCATATCCGCATTGGCATAATTCAGGCAAATGAAATCGGCCGTTTTATTTTCTATT
>JAEUVL010000160.1 GCA_016786965.1 Chitinophagaceae bacterium | reverse complement strand
ACAGATGATTTCTTTTATACCCGCCTGAAAGCAAGGATGGATAAAGAACAGCAGGTACAAGGCTGGGCTTTTCCACTAAAGCCCGTATGGATAGCAGGCGCACTAACCGTACTGCTGGCAGTCAACGGTTTTATGCTCGTGCAGCAGTCAAGATCAAACAAAAAACCGAAAGGCGCAGCCTCCTCCATACAAACCTTTGCCGAATCGTATGATCAGTCACTCAATACCATGTATTAAAAAAACAACCATGAGCACCGTAGCAAAAAATAAATTATTAACCTGGCTGGTCCTCTTGCTGCTTATAGCAAATGCAGCAACCATCGCTTTTTTTTGGATGAATAAAACAAAACATCCGCCACCACCCAAAGGAACACCCAAAGATTTTTTAGTAAAAGAATTACAATTAGATACAAAACAGCAGGAACAATTAGAAGTATTAGTAAAAGAACACCAGCAGGCAGCCAGGCAATTGCGGGTAAAAATAAAAGAAGGAAAAGAAAACTTTTTCGCCCTCCTGAAACAACCCGCCGTTACAGACAGCACAAAAAATGAATTATCAGCCGTGGTAAGTTCATACATCAGTCAGTTAGATATGCTTACCCTCGGGCACTTTCAAAAAGTAAGAAACCTCTGTAAGCCGGAGCAGCAAGTAAAGTTTGATGAGATCATCAATGAAGTAACCACCATGATAGGGCAACCCGGCCCCCCGATGGGCCCGGGTAATGGCAGGTCTCCCGGTCCGGGCATGCCGCCACCAATGGAGTAAAAAAGAGAGTAAATAAATATTCATTTATAAAAAAAGGCATGAAAAAACTATTCACCACCCTGGTGCTGGCCTCACTTATTGTCATTGTAAGGGCACAGCCACCCAAGCCACCCACACCCGAAGAAAGATTGAAAAGAACCAGTGAGTTAATTCAAAAAGAAGTACAGCCCACTGCCAATCAGCAAAAAGTTATAGAAGCAGTATTCAAAATATTTTTTACAGCAGCAGATAAAGTCAGAAAAGACAACCCGCCACCACCGCCCCCGCCACCCGATCCGGCGGTAAAAGCAGCCATGGATAAGCTGGTAAAAGAAAGAGACGAAGCCATCAAAAAAGTATTGACGGCAGACCAGTATGAGAAATATAAAGAGACCGCAAAAAAACTACAACCACCACCGCCTGGCAGGCCGGGCGGTAATAATGGAACACCACCACCTCCGCAACAGTAACACAATAAGCCATACCCGCGGGAAGAAATATTTCTTCCCGCATTCATTTAACAAAGGGCCCATTATTCCGCCGCTTTTTCTATTTTGGCAGAATGTATTTTGAATTCAACCGGTTCAGTTCCCTCTTATTTGTTTTCTTTCTGCATGGCCTCGTGTACGCATTGCTGCTGCTGCGCAAAGGCATCATCAATGAAACACGGTCAGACAAATGGCTCAGTCTCTTTCTGTTCCTGTGCATTTTATACATCGCCCCGTGGATGGTCGGCTTCGCAGGCTGGTACGATACACAGCCTTACCGGGATATACTGTTCTATGTTCCCTTCCACCAACTGTATTTTATAGGGCCCGTCATTTTCTTTTATGTACAAAGCCTGCTGAACCCCTCATTCCACTTTGGAAAAAAAGAATGGCTGCATTTATTGCCCGGCATCCTGTACCTCCTGTTCAGCATAGCAATGGTCGTCACAGACAAACTGGTGCTCAAAGAATATTTCTTCCTCGCAAAAGGTGCAGATCCTGACTTTGACACCTGGTACCAGCTCACAGGCCTCTTATCCATGCTCATCTACTTCTTCCTCTCATTGCGGTATTATAGTCTCTATAAAAAACTCATGGTGCAGGTCATCAGCTATGCAGATATAGTAATGTTTAAATGGGTAAGAAATTTTTTGATCGCTTTTTTAGTAAGTATCCTTTTCAGGATCAGCTTCAGTATCGCCGACCTCATCAGCACCGGCACATACATCAGCACCTGGTGGTACTTTCTGGCCTTTGCTATCATCTTTTATTACATCGCCATTACCGGCTATGCCAATTCCATTGAAACCAAAATTGCCTTCCGGCCCAACCTGCTCAGCTACCGGCCCGCCTTGCTGCTCAATTACCAGCTTACAGATACATTTAACGAAACAGATACCGAAGAAGCCGAGGTCATCAACATAGAATCCGTACCCGCCGGCAACAACCAGGTTGCAGAGGAAGTAAAAGAATGGAAAGAAAAGCTATTGCAACTGATGCAGCAGGCCAAAGCCTATGAAGACCCCGAATTATCTCTTTCACACGTTGCAAAACAATTGCAAAGCAACCCCTCATTTATTTCCAGGATGGTCAACCAGGGCTTCGGCATCAACTTTAATGATTTTGTCAACCAGTTTCGCATAAAAGCCATAAAAGAAATGCTCGACAAAGGAGAACATAAAAAGCAAACATTGCTCGCTATCGCCTTTGAATGTGGGTTTAACTCCAAAGCCACCTTCAACAGGGCTTTTAAAAAAGCAACCGGGTACAGCCCCAAAGAATGGCTGCAAAAAAACCATTGAAAACAAACAGCATCATACAAAAATTTGGGCCGGGAGGAATGCATTACATACAACTCGATGCAACAACTCTTAAAAAAGTAACGGCTGGTGGCAACAAGAGGGTATTGTGTACATTAAATGATACGCTTACCATCCATGCCGCAGTAATGAAAACAAAAGAAGGCCTCCACTACGTAATGATCGGCAGTAAATACCTGAAACAGCTAAAACTAAAAGAAGGCAGCCAGGTAAAAGCAGCATTTAAGATCGATGACAGCGAGCTCCAGTTTCATATCCCCGAAGAATTTGCTGAAGTAATAGCCACCGACCCTGCCGCTGCCGCCGTATTTTCAAGTCTTACCGATGGCAGAAAAAGAGGCCTTATCGCCCTCGTAAACATGGTAAGATCAACAGATAAAAAAATAGAAAGGGCCCTGCTCATCGCCCAAAAGCTCAAAGCAGGCATCAGTTTACCAGCCGCCATCCTCTCCAAAAAGCACTGATCGCCCGGAACTCCCGCCCTCTCGCATAAAACTCCCGCCGTCTCGGAGAAAACTCCCGTCGTCTCGGAGAAAACTGCCGTTGTCTCGGAGAAAACTGCCGTCGTCTCGGAGAAAACTGCCGTCGTCTCGGAGAAAACTGCCGTTGTCTCGGAGAAAACTCCCGCCGTCTCGGAG
>JAEUVL010000153.1 GCA_016786965.1 Chitinophagaceae bacterium | reverse complement strand
AACTTTTCCTGCAGCCTTACGTTTGCTTTCATCCCAAAACATATCTGGTTGAAGTAGTTTTTAAAACCATAGGTTTCAAATAACTGCTGGTAGTATGGCTGATTATAATTTAAACAATAGACAGGTGGTTCAAACCCTTTCACCAGTAATCCCCACCAGCGGTCCCGTTCCCCAAAGTTGATAGGGCCATCCATGGCTTCCATACCTTTTTGCAGCAACCAGTGTTTGGCCACATCAAAAAGCATATCTGCCGCCGCCTGGTCGTTAATGCAATCAAAAAAGCCGATGCCACCCACGGGGCCATCATCACCTTTGTTCTTATATTTTTTGTTGGTAAAAGCAGCAATACGGCCCACCAGGTTTCCCTTTGCATCTTTCAATATCCAGCGGATGGCTTCGCCAAAGCGGAAAGCTTTGTTTTTCTGAGGATCAAACACCTCGTTAATGTCTTTCTCTAATGGCCGGATATAATTAGGATCCTTCTTATTGATCTCAACATTTACCCGGATGAATTCTTTTGAAAGCTGTGGGGAGGTGACTTCAATCAATTGCATGTGGCAAATGTAAGAAAGTACCTGTTTTAGCAGGAGCCCATCTTTTTCAGCATCAGCTGTTTCTCTGTAGTGGAATGAGTAAGCTGGTATGCTTTTTCAAAATATTCTTTTGCCTGGTCTTTTTTCTCCAGCTCCAGGGAAATCTCTCCCAGCGATGCATAGTAAAGATGATGGCCTTCTAACCCTTTTATTTGCAGCATTTCAATATATGCCTCCTCTTTACTGCCAGCACAGGCCGCAGCAATGGCTTTGTTCATGGCCACTACCGGGTTAGGTTGCAATTGATACAGCAGTTCATATAAATAATGGATCCGCTTCCAGTCTGTTGCTTCAAAAGAAGGAGAAGCGGCGTGCAGGGAAGCAATAGCGGCTTCCAACTGGTACACAGATATTTCAAAAGGTTCGGTAGAAGTATCTAAATAATCAAAGCCTTTTTGTATCAGGGGCCGGTACCATTTACTACGGTCCTGGTATTTCAGTAAAATGATATTGCCTTTATCATCCAGCCGGGCACCCAGCCTGGATGATTGAAAACACATGAGCGAAAGCAATGCCTTTGTCCGCGGAAACGCAGTGGCCGTTTGCGTGGTGAGCAACATGCACAGCCGCATGGCTTCATGGCAAAGGTCTTCGCGGATCAATTGTTCGGGATGAGAGGAGTTATACCCTTCATTAAATAATAAGTATAATGTTTTCAGCACGGCATCCAGCCTGGCGGGCAACTCATTACCAGCGGGCACATCCAGTTGAATATTCTCTGTCTTTATTTTTTCTTTAGCCCGGTATATCCGTTTGGCAATGGTGTCTTCTGTGGTTAAAAAAGCCCGGCTTATTTCACCAGTGCTTAAGCCGCAAAGGGTCTTTAGTGTAAGCGCCACCTGCGATTCAGCCTGGATGGAAGGATGGCAGCAGGCAAAGATCATCCGCAACTGGCTGTCGGATATTTCATTTTCCAAAAACAATTGCTGCACGGTGGAAGAAAGGGTCCATTCCGATTCCAGCAGGTAAGCATATTGCGGGGTGATATCACGGAAGCGTTTTTCCCGCCTTATATAGTCGATCGCTTTATTTTTGGCCACCCGGTGCAGCCATCCCGCCGGGTTGTCGGGTATTTTATTATAGCTCCAGGCGGTCATTGCCTGCAATAGCGTATCCTGTACAATGTCCTGCGCCGTTTCCAGGTTTTGCAGACCCAGCAGTCGTGATAAAACGGAGATCATCTTTCCCGACTCCTGCCGGAAAAGATGATCTGTTAATTCCTGGATATTGCCGGATAGCATTAATGTTCCTTTTTAAAATGTTGCGGGTTATGAGTTGTGAGTTACAATTTCGTAACTCACAATCCGCAACTGATCATCACATATCCATTTTCATTACCTGGCGCACCTGTATGCTGCCGCCGATCGCATAGTCGGGATATCCATCACAAAGCGATACCGCTTCGTTATAATCAGCCGCATTGATAATAAAATAACCGCCCACTACTTCTTTGCCTTCGGTAAATGGCCCATCGGTAACACCAGTTGCGCTGCCTTTAATTAATTTACCGCCGGGCAGCAGGGGCTCGCCTGATACGTACCTGCCATCCTTGGCCAGCTGGTCGATCCAGGCCATCCATTTACCCATATTGGCCTGCATTTCTTCGGGTGATCTGTCTGATGGCATTCCGCCATGAAAAATAAGCATGAACTTTTCCATAATACTTGTTTTGTTGGTTTAAAAATATGTTTTATGAGTTAATGACGAACAGGTTCCGGCGTTCCGGACAGGC
>JAEUVL010000125.1 GCA_016786965.1 Chitinophagaceae bacterium | reverse complement strand
CGGACTGCTGCTCAGCACCCAGGGCTTATACACGGTGCCCGTGCTCAGTTCCGTTACCTCCAGGTCCAGATCATTAATAAGCGCCTTCAAATTATTTACCTGCGCCATGCTGTCCGTCCATGCAAGAGTAATACGTAAAGAAGCCGCATTCGCCAGCACAGCAATATTTTTGGTCCACTGCTGGCCTTGAGATAAAGAGCCGCCATCATACTTCTTTTGTAAAACAGACCGTACCGCCGCAGCACTGTTCAGCAGACCATAGCCGGTCCGGTGATCAATGCCCGTACGGTACACATCATCCGCAGTATTGAACAGTGTGGCTTTTACCAGCGAAGCAGGTGGCAGGGCCTGGCTATTACTATCGGCATACACCTGTTGCAGCACAGCAATAGTGCCGCTTACCATAGCAGCCGCATCAGAAGTGCCATTAGGCCCCAGGGCTATCAGTTGTGGCGCCATCCTTCCGTCATACAAAGGCCCGGCAGAAGACTCCGCAGGTAAGTTCTCCTTATTATCAATAGCGCCGACGGTAATAACATTTTTCGCCATTTTAAAATTTCCTGTCAGGTTCGCATAGCCCGGTATATTCGCATATGGGCCATCAGTAGCCACAGCAGTGCCCCTGTTACCGGCAGAGAACACATGCAGCATATTCTTATTGGCCCAGGTTTGCGCATCATAACTCACCGCCTCAGCCCCATAGAACTGTTGTATCACCGTACCATAAGAATGGTTCTGCACCGTCACCCGGCTAGCGTTCAGTATACCAGCATCATCAGCGAATAAATTGGAAAAAGAACTCGGGAAAAAGCTGCATCCGCTCGCAAGCCCCCGGCCATCATAAAAACTATTTCCGGCGCCGCCAATGATAGACGCAATAACCGTAGCATGGCTTTCAATGGCCGGTGCTGCAATGGTGGAAGGCAGCACCCTGCGGTACAGGTCCAGGTCAGCAGCATCCATGCGTTGTTCCTTAATACCCGCCACAATATTCTTACCGTTGGCTCCGGGAATAGAATAGTCAAGCACATTGATACCGTGAAAACTCCTGTTGTATCCTATAATGTTCACTTCCGTCTGCGGAAGCGCCGGAGCATCAATAAAAATGATCTCCTTCAGCGTCAATAACGTCCGCTGCACAAAATCCGCAGAGGCCTTCACCAATACCGATTGAGAAGGCAAATCAATTTGCAGGATGCTCACCTCGCTGCTATAAGGCCCGATAGCGGCCAGCACCGCAGCCGTACTATACCCGGTAAGAATAAAAGTACTGCCGGGGGCCATCCCCTTCTTAAAAGAATGAAACAACGGTGGCGATAATTTCCAGCGGTCATTCGCCGGCGAAAGCCTCACTAGTTGTTGCAGTGCCAGCGCCGTTTCCCCATTGGGGATCACAATGATAGCTGTCTCCTCATCCCGTTGCCGGATAACGGCCAGCCCTGCAACCGATTTCTCCTTCCAGGCAGCGATATAGTAAGGTTTATCATTGGTAAATAAACGGCCATCAGCAGCACTATAAACAGCAAACAAACTGTCCTCCCCCGCTTTCGCATCCACCTGCGCAACAAGAGATAGCTGCATTAATAAAAT
>JAEUVL010000107.1 GCA_016786965.1 Chitinophagaceae bacterium | reverse complement strand
AAAAGTTTTAAGTAACTGGTGATATCTTTCATCACCCAGTTTTTCTGCAATGGTGGTGGAAGCATTAAGATCAACAAACATGAAAATGCGCTGTTCTGTCTTTGGTGTCTGATATTTTCCGCTGATCATATTCCACATGTTTCCTTCACCGAATTTTGTATTGAACTGCAGCATGATCTGTGTTAAAGCAACCACCGGCGACCAGATAATGATATTCTTTGCATGAAGTTTGTTTGTCAAAAAGGCAGTGAATGCTTCTTTTGTCTCAGGATCAAATAATGATTTACCAGTTTGCAGTGGTGCAGCGATCAATGCAAGCGCTATAGTAATGATGGATACCACGACTATGAAGGACAGCACTACAGCCGTCACAGTAAACCAGTAGGGCTTATCCCTGTATTTTTCATTTACATAATACACAAGGAAACCGCCACCCATAAGGGCGCCCAGCAAAGCAGCCACCAGGTTAAACATCAGGTTATTAATAATAGAGAATTCTGTTACTAGCCCGGCCGATAAACCAGAGGTAAGCAGGAAATAATCATAAAAAGTTATAAGTACAGCTATACAAAGCCAGGCAATCATGATAATACCGAGTTTGGTAAGCTTCAGTCGTTGCCGTTGTGTCATACAGGAAAATTTAGCCTGTCAAACATACAAAGTATAGCTGATGGGGCAAGTATCAGCTCAATACACCGCTTACTTACGTCAGAACAAAGTAACAGGGCTGATCAATGAAGGATAAGGTTAGTTGAATTAACGATCAGTCTTGATGACTTCGGCAAGTTCAGCGGCCCGAATATTTCTACCGGACCAGCACCTATTATCGCACTGCAGCCTTCGTTAATAGTAAGCAAATTCAAAGATCGTGTAGCAGGGGAGCTTTGATTGAAGTTGAGTACCCCACATGTATCAGCCACTGTAAGATTCGAAGAAGAAGAACCAGTTAGGGTACCCGTTCCCCGTACCATATTATTTAGGGTCAGTGTATTGTTGCCGATGATCACTGTATTTCCGGCATTAATGGTAAGAGGCCCAACAGTAAATGAATTTTGTAATACAGGTTGATTAGAACCGATCGTGGCAATGGTAATGTCTGCGCCACCGGGTGGTACCCCGGCAGAAGACCAATTGCCTGGTACATTCCAGTCAGTGTTGCTATTGCCAAACCAGGTATAACTATCCAGGCCCGGAACATTTACAGTGCTGCCGGTAGATAGAGTTCTGGCACTGTCATCATAAATCACTGTAGTGGGGGTGAAAGATAAAAAATAACTGAGCCTGTTCCCTGTTATAGGAATGCTCAGGCCATTACCGGCATACGAAAGATTGCCACTTCCCCAATCGAAGAAAGTGATGGTGGTGTCCTGAGTGGCCAATGCCCCTTTTACGTGCAGTACCACCGGACCTCTGAAGTAAGTTACATTCGAGCCAGGTGTTCTTGTTTGTCCGGCCATTTGCAACACCAGCTTATTAGATGATGGTGAATTCCAGTTGACTGTATTAACAGGATTGCCAATACCGCCGACAGGAGTGGCGGCAGGGCCGGAGCCTCCTACATAGTCTGTAAAGAACGGGGTGATATCTCTGCCCAATGTTCTGTTGAAAAAATTCTTTAAAGAATCC
>JAEUVL010000098.1 GCA_016786965.1 Chitinophagaceae bacterium | reverse complement strand
CGATTCTTTCACTTACAACCTTGTGCATCTGGTAGAGCAAATCACACACACAAAAGTGGATGTGTATCGTAACGACCAGATAGTACTGGAGAAAGTAAAAGAGTACGATAAGATTATTTTATCTCCCGGTCCGGGTATCCCTGAAGAAGCAGGGTTGCTATTGCCATTGATAAAAGAGTATGCCTCATCAAAATCTATATTGGGTGTTTGTTTGGGCCACCAGGCCATCGGAGAAGCGTTTGGTGGAAAGCTAACCAATCTTTCCACGGTTTATCATGGAGTGGCTATGCCAATTGAAGTAAAAAGTAAAAGATCAAAATTCAACAACTGGCTGTTTGAAGGGTTGCCGGACAGGTTCGATGTTGGCCGTTATCATAGCTGGATCGTAAGTGAAGAAAGTTTTCCGGACGAACTGGAAGTGACTGCCAGAGATGAGAACAATTACATCATGGCGCTGCGGCATAAGCAGTATGATGTGCAGGGAGTACAGTTTCACCCGGAAAGTGTACTGACGCCAATGGGAGAGGATATTTTACGAAACTGGTTTAAGAATTAATTTGACAATTGGGAAATCTGAAAATGATACAATGAAGAAAATACTTCAATATTTATTTGAGCATAAGACGTTGACAAGAGAAGCGGCCAAGGACGTATTGGTGAACATCGGTAAAGGCATTTACAACGAGCATGAAGTAACGGCTTTTATGACCGTGTACCTGATGCGCAGCATCACCATTGAAGAATTACAGGGGTTTCGGGATGCACTGCTTGAGTTATGCGTGAAGGCAGATCTGAATGAGTATGATACTATGGACATTGTTGGTACAGGCGGAGATGGAAAGAATACGTTCAACATTTCCACACTGGCTTGTTTTATAGTGGCCGGTGCCGGCCAAAAAGTGGCAAAACATGGCAACTATGGTGCATCATCCATCAGTGGTTCATCGAATGTGATGGAGCAGTTAGGTTATAAATTCAAAAACGATAATTCCCAATTGAAAAGAGAGCTTGAGGAGGCGGGTATCTGTTTTTTACATGCACCGTTGTTTCATCCTGCATTGAAAACTGTAGGGCCGATAAGAAAGAACCTGGCGATGCGTACTTTCTTCAATATGCTGGGCCCAATGGCGAACCCCGCCAATCCCTCTTACCAATTGGTGGGAGTGTATAGCCTGGAGATGGCAAGAATTTATAATTACTTCCTGCAGTTGAGCAATAAGCCGTTTACGATCATTCACAGCCTGGATGGTTATGATGAGATATCGCTGACCAATGACACTAAGGTTATCACGAATGAAGGGGAGCGGATCATGACACCGGAGCAATTGGGCAAGCGGATGGTATCGGCGCAGGATATAAATGGCGGTAACAGTGTGGAAGAAGCCGCCAAAATCTTCAGTACTATTTTGAAAGGGGAAGGTACCTGGGCACAAAATGCAGTGGTGCTGGCCAATGCAGCAATGGCATTACATTGCACCGGGAACTATAAAACGTATGATGAGGCATATAACGCAGCAGTAGAAAGTTTAGAGAGTGGGAAAGCAAATTTGGCATTAAGTAAATTAATAAGCCTGCAATAGTTATTATAGCATTAAGTTTTTTTGATTTTGACTTTTGATTTAATACAATGGATATTTTAGAGACAATAGTAGCAGCGAAAAGAAAGGAAGTGGCAACATTCAAACCGAGGAGCAGTATTGAAAGGTTTGAAAGAGATGGTTTTTTCTGGCAGATCGCCAACCGCTCACTGGTGCAAAGCTTATTATTGCCCGGCAGTACCGGTATCATTGCGGAGTTCAAAAGAAAAAGCCCGAGCAAAGGCTGGTTTAAAACCAAGGAGCTGGAAGTGGAACCGGTGGTGGTATCGTACAACAAACATGCGGCTGGTATTTCGGTATTGACAGATGATGAATTCTTTGGCGGTGACCTGGATGATTTGATACAAACCAAAGTGGTGAGTGATATACCGGTGCTGCGTAAAGATTTTATTATTGATAAGTGGCAGATAGCGGAAGCCAAAGCATTTGGGGCGGATATAGTATTGCTTATTGCGGCTTGCTTATCTCCCGGAGAGGTAAAAGAATTTGCTGCCTATGCTAAAAGCATCGGACTGGAATCGATACTGGAAGTACATAATGAAGAGGAATTGGGACATTGCTGTGATGAAGTAAGTATGGTGGGGGTGAACAACCGCAACCTGAAGACGTTTGAAGTGGATATTAATACCTCACTGCAACTGATCGATAAGATACCGGCTGGTAAACCAGCTATTGCGGAAAGTGGTATCAGCAGCATTGATACTATTGTAACTTTGCGGAATGCCGGGTTTAAAGGGTTCTTGATCGGGGAGAATTTTATGAAAGAAGAACACCCGGGAAAGGCATTTGAGAATTTTGTTACTGAATTAAAATAAATATATCTCCCACAAAGACATAAAGGGTACTAAGCTTTGTGTTCTTAGTTTTTTTGAGGGAAACAAAACCCAAATAGTATGAATATAAAAGTATGTGGCATCACCGAAATGAAACAACTGCAACAGCTTGACGGGCTGGATATTGATTTTGCAGGACTGATATTTTACAAAGAATCGCCCCGCTACATTGGCGATAAGATATCTAAAACGGAATTAAAGAAAGCTGATTTTGATCTGAAGAAAGTGGGAGTGTTTGTGAACCCGGAAATGATCGATGTGCTGGATGCTATAGATGATTATGGCCTGGATGCGGTACAACTGCACGGTGATGAAAGCCCTGAAATGTGCGAGGACCTGAGCAGCGAAGTGGAAGTGATAAAAGCTTTCCGGGTAACGGATGGAGTGGATATTGATAAGTTGGTTGCTCCGTATGATGCGGTGTGTGATTATTATTTGTTTGACACCGGAGGTTTGAAAGAAAGCATCGGCGGCACGGGCAAACAATTTGACTGGACCATTTTAACCAAAGCCAAAATTGAGAAACCATTTTTCTTGAGTGGTGGTATTGGCCCGGATGATGCACCGAAAGTAAAAGCCTTTAAGCATCCTGATTTTTTTGGTGTGGATATTAACAGCCTGTTTGAAAAAGAACCAGGAGTGAAGGATATGAGTAAGGTGCTGAATTTCCGGCAGGGGATGAAGAA
>JAEUVL010000077.1 GCA_016786965.1 Chitinophagaceae bacterium | reverse complement strand
ATGATCTTTTTAAAATCGGCAAAATTGTAGTCAATCTCCTGTCTTACTTTTTTCAATTCATCCGGCTCAGGCATCCAGATACCGCCACCGGCAAAATGCCTTCCGGGTTGTACCTGGAAATAATAACCGGCGGTATGCAGTGCTTTCCTGCCGCCTTTATTAATACTGGCGCCAAAATTTGATTTATAAGGAGACTTGTCTTTGGAGAAGCGAACATCCCGGTTGATGCGGAACATACAATCTTTGGCCACCAGGTTTTTTATTGTGGGGTCTTTCTTACTGTGCTGATCAATCACTTTTTGGATAAAGCCGGCGAAATCAGTTTTAGCGGCTTCATATCTTTTCCGGTTTGCATCAAACCACGGTTTATTGTTGTTATTCTTCAGGTCTTTCAGAAATTTAATAGTAGCTGATTGTAACATGGAACAAAGTTTTTGTCAATTTAGATATTTTTTTATCCCTTCCCGTCCTTTTTCAATCAATACAGCGATTTCTTTACCAGATAGTTTTCTGATCCTTGGCCCTACCTTTCCATCGCTGATGGAAACTGTTCTTTGCCAGTCTTCGGGTGTCAATTGCTGACGGTTCAGGTTTTCAATAATAATATTGTAAAAAGCGCTGATGTACTGGTTTATATTTCCAACGGGCAAAGGTGCAATATTTTTTGTGCCGGCATCATTTATTATTTGTTCATCACGGTCTATGCGAAAGCCAAGTGTGGAATAATTAAAGTTTGGAAGGGAATCGAAAATCCTGATGGGAAAGTTTCCAATAAAGCCGCCATCCACCATCACATCGAGCCCATCGGTTTGTTTTGGATGTTTAATCACCCGCCCAGCATCATCAATAAAGACCGCTTCGAAATAGAGCGGGATGCTCATTGAAATCCGAACGGCATCTTTTACTTTCATTTTTGGAAATGTTTCATGCGAGAAGATGACCAGTTTTTGTTTATTGATACAAGTGCCGGTGACGTACAGGCTTTTGAAACCTTTTTGGTGCAGTTCCTCAAATGTAATATCTGCATTACCTGTCTTTTGCTGAATGAGTTTTTCCAGCCATGTTTCTACTTTATTTCCCCGGTACCAGCCAAAATATTTACGGATACGGCTAATGCCTCCGATAAAGAAGTACCTGCCATTATTGAATTTCCTGAAATTTGTTCCTGTAATGATCTCCTGTATTTCAGGGCTTGTATATCCAAGTGAAATAGTTAGTGCAACAACGGCCCCGGCAGATGTACCACCCACTTTTTCAATGTGCTGCATCATGCCTGCTGATTCCATTTCGCTGATGGCGCCGCAATAGGCAATGCCGCGGATACCTGCTCCTTCAAAAACCAGGTTTTTAATTACCGGTTCTGTTTGGGCATAAGAAAAAAGAAACAGACCGTTAAAAAAGAATAAGAGGGAGATCGTTTTCATATAATAGTATTACAGAGCAATAAAGTTATTGCTCCCGGTGCGGAATCATGGGTAAATGATGTTAAAAGGAAATTCAGCCTATCCTGCCCCAATTTTCTCCGCTTTTGATGCGGTACATGGTCATTTCGCTTACACCATAATTACTGGCCAGCTGCCTGATGGTGATATTTCGATTCTTGTTGTGCAGTACCGCTTTTATCTTTTTTACCTGTGCGGCAGTAAGTTTTAGTCCTTCGGTTTTATTGGCCTGTTTTTCTTTATAAGCGATCTTGGCGGGGCTGCCCTGCTGGTGACTGATCATTTGTTCCAATGTGGCCCAGCGAAGATTCCTGATATTATTATCAAGCTTGTTGTGGTTCCGGTGAATTACATATTTATGTTTAGGAGAGGGTTTGGGAAAAAAGAGTTTTGCCATTTCCCGGTGCAGGTACAAAGTGCCTTTATTGTCTGGCCGGTGCAGGTTCAAGGTGCGGTATCCTGTGGTGAGAGAGCCACTGAGCAGTTTACCATCTTTCAGCACATCATTTTTGTAGCTGGCAATTCGTCCGGTACTGGACACTGCATAACGGTTGCGAAGGTGCTTCCATCCTGAAAACAGCAATTGCTTCCAGGTTTCTCCGGCAATTTTTTTGATCATAACATAAGGTTTAAAAAGCCAGGGGACAGGGAGCAATTAATAACAGTGGTACGTGGAAGTTATCAATGCAGTTAGTATCCTACTAAGATAAAAAAAAGAGCACTATAAACCATATTATTTTTTACCGATCATTTGCAGGAATTCAGCTTCTGAAATGATCTTCACTGTGTTGATCTTCTTTGCCTTTTCCAGCTTGCTGCCTGCATCTTCTCCCACTACCAGGTAATTCAGTTTGGCACTTACACCACTTACTACCTGTCCTCCGTTCTCTTCTGCCATTGCTTCGGCATCGCTTCTTTTAAGTGTAGGTAAGGTGCCGGTGAAAAGAAAGGTTTGCCCGGTCAGGTTACCGGCACTGGTGAGTTGTTTCTTTTCATTCTTTAATTGAAGGCCCAGTTTTTCCAGTTCTTCCAGCATTTCAATATTGCTTTTATTGCTGAAAAAATGATGGATACTGCCGGCTACTTTGGGTCCCACATCTTCCAGGTTTTGCAGTTCTTCCAGGGAAAATTTTTTGAACTCCAACAGATGAGATACGGCCTGCGCCAGTGTTTTAGCAGTGGTCTCGCCTACAAAGCGGATACCCAGTGCATAGATCAACCGGTGAAGCGGTTGTTTTTTTGAGTTGGTAATAGCAGTTTGTAAGTTGTCAACGGATTTTTGCCCGAAGCCTTCCATCCCATTAAACACACTGAAGTCGAGGGTGTAAATACCAGGAATATCTTTTACTATCCCAAGCTCATAAAACTTGCGGACGTTGGCTTCGCCGAAGCCGCGGATATCCATGGCGTCTTTACTTACAAAATGAATGATCCGTTCCACGACCTGTGCCGGACATTCAATATTGATACAGCGCCAAACGGCTTCTTCCTCTTCTTTGAATAATTTACTGTTGCAAACAGGGCAGGTGGTGGGGAAAATGATCTTCTTTTCTTTTCCCGTCCGGGCATCGGGCAATGATTTTACAATTTGCGGTATCACATCACCAGCCCGTTCTATAAGCACTGCATCGCCGATGCGCAGGTCCTTTTCTTTTATATATTCTTCATTGTGTACAGAAATACTGCTGACGGTAACGCCACCTACACCCACTGGTTCAAGTTTGGCTACGGGAGTTACGGCGCCGGTCCTTCCAACCTGGAATTCGACACCGAGTAGTTTGGTAGTGCCTTGTCTTGCTTTAAATTTATAGGCAATGGCCCAACGGGGATGGTGGGAGGTCATTCCCATTTTTTCCTGCAGGGCAATGTTATTCACCTTTATTACCATGCCATCGATTTCATAAGGAAGGTCATCTCGTCCGGCTTCAAAATCACTGCAATATTTTATCACGCCTTCAATACCATTAAATATCTGCTTCTCTTTTTCGGGGCTGCGAAAGCCGAGTTCCCACAGTAATGCCAGACTGCCGGAGTGGGTGGTCAATTCAACCGGGATCTTTTTACCAGGCAGCAACGAGTAATAGCTGACATGGTATACGAAAGCCTCCAGGTTTCTGCGGGCTGCTTCTTTCGGATCTTTGATGCGCAGTGTACCAGCTGCAGCATTGCGGGGGTTGGCCAATGGGGTCAATCCCTGTTCAGCCAGTTTCTCATTGTACTTCGCAAAATTGTTTTTATTGATAAGTACTTCACCTCTTATTTCTACCTGCTGCAGCCCATAGTCAGAAAACTTTGCGGATAAAGGAATGGTGCGGATCTGTTTGATATTGGTGGTCACTTCATCGCCTTCCACCCCGTCGCCACGGGTAGCGCCACGGGTAAGCATATCATTTTCATAAATAATGGAAATGCTACCGCCGTCAAATTTTGGCTCTACGCAGTATTCAATCACGGGCAGGCCGGTAAGCTCCCGGGCTTTTCTGTCAAAATCGGTGAGGTCGTCACTATTATAAGAATTATCCAGTGACAGCATAGGAACCAGGTGCTGAACGGTAGGGAAATCTTTGGTCAGGTCCCTGGCCACCCGCTGGGTGGGTGAGTCGGCGATTATAAGTTCAGGGTTTTCTTTTTCTATTTTTTCCAATGCTTTGTAAAGAAGGTCGTACTCATAATCGGCCAGCAGGGGATCGTTTAAAACATAATAGCGATACTCATGAAAGCGAAGTACTGCACGGACATCCTCCAATTCATTCGTTTTAACAGCATCTGCTTTTAATTTTTTAAGCAGTTCATTAGTAAGCTTTTGTAAATCCCGGGTGGTTTCTTTTGAGTACATAAAAACAGTGTTGGCGGTAAAGTTAGTAACTGACTGTAAAAGGAG
>JAEUVL010000076.1 GCA_016786965.1 Chitinophagaceae bacterium | reverse complement strand
GGTGGAATGAGTACCTCCCTCTATTCCGAAATAAAGAGCGCCGTCATAAAAAGAGCAACCCGCAGATTCCACCCCGCCATTCATAGTAGGAATATTGAATGGGGCCGCTGTTATATCGGCAATAACTACAGAACTTGTTTCCGTATTGTAATCATATCGTTTCACCTGTTTATTAGTGTAATCCAGCGAAGGATTCTCAGTGATGTAATACAGGTACCGGTTGTAGGGGTCGTATGCAAATGAGTTAATATAGGTTTTGGCAGCATCTGTAAATAAGAACCTGGCTCTGCCGGTAGCCGGGTCAATATAATAGGCTGAATTATTATCAGGTGTGCCAACAAAATAATCAGGCATATTCTGCGTGGGGCCTACAAAAGGGCGGTTATTGGCCAATTGGTGATAATTAACAGGAAAGCTGTTAGCCACACAAGCATTGATATCTGACATCCATATAACCGGGTCTGAGCCGATAGTGGTAGCTGTAATGGTAATGGAGTTTACAGCACCCGGAACAGTGATAGTGGCAGAACCTACATTCGTATTATTGGCTGCAGCAGCGCCAGAGGCTGTAATGGTCCGTGCCAGTGGCAAAATGCCTACCGTAAGAATGGTGCCCCCCTGCGTCGCCACATTCACGGCGGTTGGAAGACCAAGGTTATTGGTGGCAGTTACTGTATAAACAGCATTTTGGTCAATATCATATAGTGTAAAATTAGGGGCCCATACAGCAGTATTAAAGGTCAGTGTTATGGTCTGTCCATTTGCTGATGGATTGTACTGCGCATCCTCCCCTGTATAATTGGCTAAGTTGCCGGTATGTATGGCATTTTCCGCACTGTTTCCAGCACCAGGATTTACCATGGCCGCATTACTGGTGGCAATAGTAACAAATGCAGTACCCAGGGCAAATCGTTGTGTTTGTTCCATCGCATTTGAAACATAAGTGAAATCCGTACCACTAACACGGTAGCCATAAGGTGCTGTATTTAGACCCGAATTATAATAATAATCAAGATTATCCCAGTTCAATTGAGCGGAATTAGGATATGCCCCGGGGCATTGCGCAGATAATTTGCTGGATGGTGCGGATACAATGGCACTCACTGCAAAGAACAGAAAGTAAACTTTTTTCATAGCACAGAATTAGGATAGTGGTTTTTCAGCTATTGGATTTAGGTTGGATTACTAATGGTCCTTATCTACGTTATCCTAATGATTTTCAGATTACCTATTAGAAAAATCATTATCTCCCGCTCATAGTTTTCCGAATGCTAAAGTGCGAGTATTTACTTAGAAAAACAATGCAAACAGTGATCTTTCATGGATAATAAAGTACTAGTACAAGTGGCCTCTCGTAAAGGCCACATAGTAGGCAGCGGGTTTCTACGCAGCCTGCCCTTCGTTGATGATCACGGAGTTTACGTAGTAACAGAAGACGTCCATCTGCAGGCATTACCGGAACAATTCAGTGCAGAATTGTGTATTTTTACCCGAATCTTACATGTATGAACCAAGCCAAACCTGTCATCGGCATCAGTTGCGGAGACCTCAACGGAATAGGTATCGAAATAATTATCAAAACCTTTTCTGACAACCGGATACTCGACCATTGCACCCCAATCATATTTGCTTCCAATAAGGCTATTAACTTCTATCGCAAGTCCGTACCGGAAGCCAACATCAGCTATTCCATTATCAAAGATTTCACCCGTATAAATCATAAGCAGGTAAACTTATTCAATTGCTGGGAAGAAGAAGTGTCCATCACTCCGGGGCAACTCACCGATATTGGTGGTAAATATGCTGTGTTATCATTGCAGACAGCCGTGGCGGCATTAAAGCAACAGCAGATAGATGGGTTGGTAACGGCACCTATTCACAAAAAGAATATCCAGTCACCAGAATTCAGTTACACCGGACATACCCCTTATTTAAAAGCTGTCTTCGAAGCCAGGGATGTGGTCATGATGCTCTGCGCAGGCGATTTCCGGGTAGCCCTGGTAACAGAGCATGTGCCCGTGGGAGAAATAGCCAGCCACATT
>JAEUVL010000058.1 GCA_016786965.1 Chitinophagaceae bacterium | reverse complement strand
TATAGGCTGGATAACTCCTGTAATAGCCCTATTAATGGAGTGCTATTATTTTGGCTGCTCTATGCTTGATTACAGTTTTGCCCGGATAAACCTTACTCCTTCCCAGAGTATTGCGTTTACCAGCAGGCACAAAGGGCTTGCTATCGGCAACGGCCTGTTATTTTACCTGATGCATATTCTTATTATACTCGCCCCGGCCTATGCCATCATCGCAGCCACCCTTAGTGTTCATAAAGTAAAAAATACTTAATGCCTGCCACAGTTTACCTTATACCCTCCCTATTGCAGGAAGAAGGAACTGATGCAATACCTGCGTATGTACCCGATGCCATAAAAAAATGCCAGGTTTTTTTTGTTGAAAATGAACGCACCACCCGCCGTTTTTTCAAACTGCTTTGGAAAGAAATGGTGATTGATGATTATGAATGGAAAGTAATCGGCGACGATACAATAAGCATTTTCAGGCAAAGAATAAAAGAAGATAAAACGATTGGTATCATAAGCGAAGCCGGTTGCCCGGGAGTAGCTGATCCGGGTCAGTCTTTGATTGCCATAGCACAGGAAATGGGTGCGAATATAAAACCGCTGGTTGGGCCCAGTTCTATCTTACTGGCGTTGATGGGCAGCGGTATGAATGGGCAGCAGTTTCAGTTTGTAGGTTACTTACCAATCGACAATCAGCAACGCATAAAAGCACTTAAAGAACTGGAAACTGAATCCGCCAGGAAAAAATGTACGCAGATATTTATAGAAACACCATACCGGAATAATCAGTTGATAGAGGCTATATTGAAAAATTGCAATAACAGTACAAGGCTTTGCATTGCGGTGGATATTACAGGTAAAAACGAATGGATAAAAACAAAGACCGTTGCTGACTGGAAAAAAGAAACCATCGACATTCACAAACGACCCGCCATCTTTCTCCTCTTTAATGATAATTAGACGGCAAGCTGTTAAGGTTGCCGCATGGATACGATGCTATCTACAATGTAAACGGTATTTCCTCTCCAGGGCAGCACCCCATGATACTCTTTGTAATGCAGGTCAAACAGTTTGCCGCTGTTTGCAGCCAGTATCTCATATATCTCCTTCGTCTTAATAGAGAACTCAAACTCATAAGACTGTATCGCCCCAACAGTTTTACTTCTGATACCTTCCTGTATCAGTTTGCCCTCATATGTTTTAAAAATATTGCCTTTCCGTACAGCATAGTTGAGATGGCCGCTTTTTACACCTTCGCCAAACACAAAAAAGAACCTGAAATAAATAAAAACAATTAAGCCGATCGCCAACAATATCATAAACGTCCTGGCAAACCTTTTCAACCCGGTCACTTTCTTTTTCACTGCAGGTTGTTCTAACGGTTGTTCGGAAAGCGGGGTATTTTCAAGTTCCATACACTAGGGTTTATAACAAAAAATTTGTACTATAAATCAATTATTATTATACATTTGTCCTCAATTTACAACTTGTTTGTAAACATGACGAACATTCTGACACATACCAAGCAATTGGCCTTTCATGCGCCTATTACCAGCGGAGTTTACTCTGTAGGGTTTGATGTGTTTACTTTCTCCCGCCCCCGACGCCGCCCTGTGTTCTGACAGGACGAACCCTTCACCATGGTCCCTGTCAGTGAAATTACCCCGGAGGAAATATTTTTCAGGATTGGTGGCCTTTTTTATATCAATTATATTTTAAAGTGGACAATCAAAAGATAATTATCAGGGTAGCTACTGTACCCGACAAAGTTTACTCGAAAACTATCACCGATGAAATGGCTGCGTCTGCTGCCGCCAGGGGTACCGGTATCGCTACCCGTACTCCCGAATATATCGAGGAGAAGATTGACGAAGGCAAAGCCGTAATCGCCATCACTGACCAGAATGAATGGGTGGGATTTTGCTATATCGAAACCTGGAGCCACGGCGAATATGTGGCTAACAGCGGTTTGATCGTTGCACCTGCTTTTAGAAAAAGCGGGGTGGCAAAATCCATCAAGAAAAGAATCTTTGAACTATCCCGGGAAAAATACCCCGAAGCAAAGCTTTTTGGATTAACCACCGGTCTGGCCGTAATGAAAATCAACAGTGATCTTGGTTACGAACCAGTGACCTACTCCGAACTCACACAGGATGAAGCATTTTGGGCTGGCTGCAAAAGCTGCGTGAATTATGAAATACTTATGAGCAAAGAACGGAAGAACTGTATGTGTACAGCCATGCTCTACGATCCTAAAGACCACTATGAGCCGGAAGAAACAAAGCAATTCTTTGAAGAGAATAAAAAAGGATTTGAACGCTTGCTGAAATTCAAGCAGTGGAAACTGTTAAAGCCCTTTTTAAAAAAGGATAGAGATAGTAACGGTGGCGCCAGTAAACCCAAATCTCTCCTTCATCATTTATTTCACTTATAAAAGCTGAGGAATTACCATGTCGAAGAAAGTAGTTTTAGGTTTTAGCGGAGGATTAGATACCTCTTATTGTGCAAAATTCCTTGGCGAAGACAAGGGGTATGAGGTGCATAGCATCATCGTTAATACCGGCGGTTTCGACAACGATGAATTGAAACAAATAGAAACCCATGCTTTTAACCTGGGGGTAAAAACACATACCACCATCGATGCAGTAAAAGGCTACTATGACCGTATCATTAAATACCTGATCTATGGAAATGTATTAAAAAATAACACCTACCCGTTATCTGTATCGGCTGAGCGGCTAAGCCAGGCTCTTCATATTGCGGAACATGCGAAGAACCTGAATGCTGATGCAGTTGCACATGGCAGCACAGGAGCCGGCAACGACCAGGTTCGTTTTGATATGATCTTTCATATCATGATACCTGGCGTGGAAATAATTACTCCAATAAGAGATCTGAAACTAAGCCGGGAAGAAGAGATTGCTTATCTGAAAGCTAAAGGGGTGGAGATGAATTTTGAAAAGTCAATGTACTCCATCAATAAAGGACTTTGGGGAACCAGCGTGGGTGGGAAAGAAACACTTTCATCAAAAGGTATGCTGCCAGAAGAGGCATGGCCTACGCAGGTAAGCAGGTCAGATAGTCAGGAAATCAGGCTTGGCTTTACCAAAGGAGAATTAACAGGTATTAACGATCAAACATTTCCTCATCCATCTGAGGCCATCCAATATTTACAAACCATTGCCGGGCCTTATGGTATTGGCCGGGATATACATGTGGGCGACACAATCATCGGAATTAAAGGCCGGGTAGGTTTTGAAGCCGCCGCACCGATGGTGATCTTAAAGGCGCATCATGCACTGGAAAAACATGTGCTTACCAAATGGCAACTGCAATGGAAAGATCAATTAGCACAGTTCTATGGCAACTGGCTGCATGAGGGACAGATACTTGATCCCGTGATGAGAGATATTGAAACCTTTTTGGAAAGTACCCAGCAGCATGTAACTGGTGATGTATTTATTCAGTTGATGCCCTACCGTTTCCAGGTGATCGGTATTGAAAGTCAATTTGACCTGATGAACAGCAGATTTGGCAAATATGGTGAAATGAATACCGGCTTTACCGGTGATGACGTTAGAGGGTTCAGCAAGATATTTGGCAATCAGACATCCATTTATCATTTGGTAAAACAAGATACGGATGGCAAAAATTAAAGTTGGCATTATCGGGGGTGCTGGCTACACCGGAGGTGAATTAATACGACTATTGTTAAATCACCCCGGTGTGGAAACCTCTTTTATCCATAGCCGGAGCAATGCCGGCAAACCTGTCTCCTTTATTCATCAGGACCTGGTAGGTGATACCGAACTTACATTCACCGGCGACGTAAGTGACAATATTGAAGTGCTCTTTCTTTGCCTGGGTCATGGGGAGTCGAGGAAGTTTTTGACAGAAACCAAAATTGCTGATGAAGTAAAAGTGATTGACCTGGCAAATGATTTTCGTCTTGCAGCTCAGTCTTCAATCAGTAACAGGCAATTTGTTTATGGCCTGCCTGAACTGAATCGGGAGAAGATCATCTCCGCAAAGAACATTGCAAACCCGGGTTGTTTTGCTACAGCCATACAAGTAGGATTACTGCCTTTGGCAAAAACCGGGTTGCTGAAAGACGTTTACACTACTGGCATTACCGGAAGCACTGGTGCGGGACAAAGCCTTTCTCCTACTTCGCATTTTAGCTGGCGCACAAACAATATACAGGCATATAAAACATTAACGCATCAGCATCTCGGCGAAATTGGTGAATCTCTCGTGCAACTGCAACCCGCAGGAAACATTGAAGTCAACTTCGTTCCCTGGAGAGGTGATTTTACCAGAGGTATTTTTATCAGCTCTACTGTAAACTGCGATCTCAGCCTGACAGAATTAAATGATCTGTATTCAACTTTTTACGCGGATCATCCATTTACTACAATAAGTAAGGATTCAATTTTTCTGAAGCAAGTGGTCAACACCAATAAAGCGATCATCCAATTGGAAAAAGCAGGAAGTAAACTGGTTATTCATTCCGCTATTGATAATTTATTAAAAGGTGCCTCCGGGCAGGCCGTCCAGAATATGAATCTGCTGTTTGGATTTGACGAAACAGAAGGATTGAAGTTAAAAGCTAACTATTTTTAAACTACACCTATGAATTTATTCGACGTATACCCGATCAATGAGATCACCATTGTAAAAGCTAAAGGTTCTTATGTGTGGGATGATAAAGGCGAGCAATACCTTGACCTGTATGGCGGCCACGCTGTGATCAGTATTGGTCATACACACCCTCATTGGGTAAAGCGCATCGAAGAGCAGTTGGAGAAAATTGCATTTTACTCTAACTCGATACGAATTCCTTTACAACAAGAATTGGCTCAAAAGCTTGGAAAGATATCCGGTAAAGAAGATTACCAGCTTTTTCTTTGTAACAGTGGTGCCGAAGCAAACGAAAATGCATTAAAACTGGCCAGCTTCCACAATGGAAGGAAAAAGATCATTGCTTTTAGTAAATCTTTTCATGGCAGAACATCGTTAGCGGTTTCAGCTACGGACAATAAGAATTATATCGCCCCTGTAAATGAAACAGATAATATTATTTTTCTACCTTTTAATGATGAAGATGCCTTAGAAAGTTGCTTTGAAAAAAACGGGCAAAGCATTTCTTCCGTCATTATCGAAGGAATACAAGGAGTAGGTGGTATCAATGTGGCAGAAGATGCTTTTCTGAAGAAGATTCGGCTCCTCTGTGATAAACATGAGGCTGTGTATATAGCTGATAGCGTACAATGCGGCTATGGAAGAACCGGTAAGTTTTTCAGTCACGACTTTGCCGGAGTGAATGCCGACATCTATACTATGGCAAAAGGAATGGGCAACGGATTTCCTGTAGCGGGTATTATTGTAGCGCCACATATAAAGCCAAAGCACTTTCAATTGGGAACTACGTTTGGCGGCAACCACCTGGCCTGCGCTGCTGCATTGGCCGTGCTTGAAGTGATCGAAGAAGAAAAACTGATGGGCAATGCGGTGATGGTGGGCAAATACCTGAGAGATGAGCTTTCCTCGATTTCTCAATTGAAGAATATAAGAGGCCGCGGACTGATGATTGGCTTTGATGTACCCGAAAATTTGAAAGACCTGAAGAAAAACTTATTATGGGAACAAAAGGTATTTACAGGAGAAGCAAAACCAAATGTGATCCGGTTACTTCCTTCGCTGGGGCTGAAGAAAAGAGATGCTGAACAATTCATTGAATCGTTGAAAGAAGAAATAGGGAAAATAACAGGCTGATGAAACAATATCCTGTGCCTGATGCACAATGAACAGGAAGATGAATGGAGCGCCGCAAGGTACGATGCCCAATGAACAGAATGATGGCAAACTAAAATAGAAACAAAATTGAAACACTTCATTTCCGTTGATGACACAAATAATATTGATGCATTAGTCCAAAAGGCTTTGGCTTATAAGGCTAATCCATTTGCTGATAAGGCGCTTGGCATCAATAAACGCATTGGATGTTTGTTCCTAAACCCTAGTATGCGCACCAGGCTAAGTACGCAAATAGCTGCGCAGAATCTTGGTATGGAATCGATCATTTTTAATGTGGGCAGCGAAGGGTGGGCACTG
Source organism: Chitinophagaceae bacterium (assembly GCA_016786965.1). Lineage (GTDB taxonomy): Bacteria > Bacteroidota > Bacteroidia > Chitinophagales > Chitinophagaceae > JJ008. Next base: position 13,475 of record JAEUVL010000058.1, on the reverse strand, counting down.
GAATTTGAAGAAGAAGCCATTATGAGCGGAACCACAGTGGAGCATGTAAAAGATGCAGCGCCGATATTTGGAAAATATTTTGACATATTGGCCATTCGTACTTTCCCTTCATTGAAAAACCGGGAAGATGACTACAGCGAACTGTACATCAAACAATTCATTAAATATGCAGGCATCCCAGTAGTAAGTTTGGAAAGTTCGACCCTGCATCCGCTGCAGTCATTAACTGACATTATCACCATTTCTGAAGAACTTGGAAAAGCTAATATCACAATTCAAAGGCCAAAAATAGTTTTAAGCTGGGCCCCACATGTAAAGCCACTGCCCCAATGCGTAGCAAATAGCTTTTCGCAGTGGATCAATGCCTGGGGGAAAGCTGATTTTGTCATCACTCATCCGGAAGATTATGAACTGAGCGAAGTTTTTACAAAAGGTGCCACCATCACTCATAACCAGGATGAGGCATTGAAGGATGCCGATTTCGTATATGTGAAGAACTGGAGTACTTTTAATGATTATGGAAAAATTTATGAAAGCGACCCCAAATGGATGCTGACCAACAAAAAATTGGCGCTTACGAATAATGCGAAAATAATGCACTGCCTGCCAGTAAGAAGAAATGTGGAGCTGAGCGATGAGATTCTGGATGGGCCCAATAGCATTGTTACACAAGAGGCCTCCAATAGGGTATGGGCTGCACAGGCCGTTCTTTCAGAGATATTAAAAAACAATGGCTAAACTGTATGTAATAAAGATCGGTGGCAACATCATTGATGATGAAGCAACTCTTTCCTCTTTTTTGAAAGACTTTGCTGCCATTGAAGAAAAAAAGATACTGGTGCATGGTGGCGGCAAAATGGCTACCCGCCTGGCAGAAAAGCTGGGTGTGCAACAACAGGTAATAGATGGAAGACGAATTACCGATGCAGAAACATTGAAGATCGTAACAATGGTGTATGCCGGTTTTATAAATAAAAATATAGTTGCCGCTTTACAGGCTAATCAATGTAATGCAATGGGGCTTTGCGGAGCAGATGGTGATACTATACTGGCGCATAAAAGAAAGCACCCGGTATTGGATTATGGATATGTAGGTGATGTGGATGCCATCAATACCGACCTAATAGACAGCCTGCTGGTAAAGAATATAGCTGTGGTCTTCGCTCCTATCACACATGATCAGCAAGGACAGTTGCTGAATACTAACGCTGATACAATAGCCCAGGAGATAGCGAAGGGCATGAGTGATCTGTACGAGGTAGAACTTATATATTCGTTTGAAAAAAGCGGGGTGCTGCTCGATGCAAACGACGATACCACCGTAATACATGAACTAAATCCATCGTATTACCAGGAGCTGAAAGCGAAGAATAAAATATTTGCCGGCATGCTGCCGAAACTGGACAATGCTTTTGCTGCATTAAAAAGTGGAGTTAGCAAAGTAATCATTGGTAAGGCCGAAGACCTGGCTGAATTAGTAAAAGGCCATACAGGAACATCTATTATAAATGACTAATGATCTGACGATAGTACAAACGGAAGCAGTAGAGCTGCTGAAAGAATTGATTGCCACCCCGTCATACAGCAGGGAGGAAGATCAAACCGCCGGCATACTTTGCCGGTTCATTGGATCAAAAGGAATTGAGCATACCAGAGTGGGTAATAATGTGTTTGCACAAAACAAACACTTCGATGAAAGAAAACCTTCTTTGCTGCTGAACTCACACCATGATACAGTAAAGCCAAACCCCAAGTACACCAAAGATCCTTTTTCTCCACTTTTAGAAGAGGGGAAATTATTTGGGCTGGGAAGCAATGATGCCGGGGGTTGCCTGGTGTCGCTCCTGGCTGTTTTCTTATACTATTACGAAAGAACTGATCTAAAATATAATATTGTATTTGCCGCCACCGCCGAAGAAGAGATCTCGGGCAAGGGCGGTATTGAATACACGCTGCCTTACTTACCAAAAATTGATTGTGCTATTGTAGGTGAGCCAACACAGATGCAAATGGCAGTAGCAGAAAGGGGTTTATTGGTTATTGATTGTATCAGTCATGGAAAAGCAGGACATGCGGCCAGAAACGAGGGAGAGAATGCGGTCTATAAAGCCATAAAGGATATTGAATGGTTCAGCAATTATCAATTTCCTAAAAACTCTGAACTACTGGGTGCCAATAAAATGAGTGTGACCGTCATTGAAACAGAGAACAAAGCTCACAATGTAGTGCCTGCTGTATGTAAATTTGTGGTGGATGTGAGAGTAAATGAGCTGTATAGCTTTGATGAAGTGTTGGCCCTGATAAAAGAAAATGTGCATAGTGAAGTATTTCCCCGGAGCACCCGTCTTCGATCAACGTCTATCCCGTTAGATCATCCATTGGTAAAGGCTGGCCTGCAGCTCGGAAGAACATATTACGGATCCCCCACGACTTCAGACAAAGCATTAATGCCATTCGTAGCATTAAAAATGGGCCCCGGTGATTCTGCCCGCAGTCACACTGCTGATGAATATATTTTTCTTGAAGAAATAAACGGCGGTATTGCGCTGTATACTCAGCTTTTAAACCAGGTATTATGAAGTTGTGGCAAAAAGATAAAGCCTCCTTACAGGAAGTGGAAATATTCACTGTCGGCAAAGACAGGGAAATGGACATGTATTTAGCTGCCTTTGATGTGCTTGGGTCACTCGCCCATATTGAAATGCTGGAATCAGTGGGTTTACTAACCAGTGATGAGCTGACACAACTACAGCAAGCCTTAAAACAAATTTACCGACAAATACAGCAAGGAGAGTTCAAACTGCAGGATGATGTAGAGGATATTCATTCGCAAGTGGAATTATTACTAACGCAACAACTGGCTGACATTGGTAAAAAAATACACAGTGCCAGGAGCCGGAATGACCAGGTGTTGGTAGATGTAAAATTATTTCTGCGTAATGAACTGGAAGAACTGGTGAATTCCATCCTCCCCTTTTTCGATCTGCTGCAAGTCCAAAGCGAAAAATATAAAGATCATTTATTACCTGGCTATACCCACTTACAATTAGCCATGCCGTCTTCTTTCGGGCTTTGGTTTGGCGCATATGCAGAAAGCCTCGTAGATGATATGACCACCCTGAAAGCCGCTTATGATGTAGTGAACAAAAATCCGTTAGGTTCTGCCGCTGGTTATGGATCTTCTTTCCCTATCAAGAGAACATTAACTACTCAACTACTCGGCTTCGAAGAACTTAACTACAATGTAGTATATGCTCAAATGGGCAGGGGGAAAGCGGAACGAATCGTGGCACAGTCATTAGCTAACGTAGCAGATACATTGGCCAGGCTGAGCATGGATGCCTGCCTGTATTTAAATCAAAACTTTTCTTTTATCAGCTTCCCGGCTGAACTTACCACTGGCAGCAGCATTATGCCACATAAGAAAAACCCCGATGTATTTGAGCTGATCCGTTCTCATTGCAACCGTATCAAAGCTTTGCCAAATGAGATCATTCTCATGACGACTAATCTTCCTTCGGGCTATCACCGTGACCTCCAATTGCTAAAAGAACATTTGTTCCCGGCCTTCGAAACACTAAAAAATTGTATTGATATGGCCGGACTGATGCTTTCAAATATTGAGATCAAGAAAGATATCCTCGCTGATCCGGCTTACAAATACCTGTTTAGCGTAGAAGAGGTAAATAATCTGGTAAATAAAGGGGTACCATTTCGGGATGCATATAAAAAAGTGGGCTTAGACATTGAATCCGGTCAGTTTAAATACGACACAAACATCAGCCATACACATGAAGGAAGCATTGGTAATCTTTGTACTGCTGAGATAAAAAAAATGATGCTTAAAATTATCGGTACATTTCCTTTTGAAAAAGTGAATGCCGCTATTAACCGGTTGGCTCAATAAAACTTAAGCGTAAGGGTTTTTATTATGCCGTTGCATAAATCGTTTCCGGGTGTCCTCATCCAATACAGTCCACCCAAATTGCTCATATAATCCATGAGCATCCCTGGTTCCCAGCATCCACCGGCGCAGGCCCTGCAGCTCAGGGTGAGATTGAACAACTTCTATCAGCCATTTAGACAAACCCATACCTCTATGCTGTTCAAGGATAAATACATCGGCCAGGTAAGCAAATGTTGCTTTGTCAGTGATCAAACGGGCAAACCCAATTTGCTTTTCGTCCCGATAAACACCAAAACAGAGAGAGTTATTGATCGATCTTTCTACTACCGTTTTGGGAATGTTCATCGCCCAATAAGACTCTAAAGACAGGTATTGATGAATAACATTAATGTCCAGCAAAGCTGGATCGGTACTGATCAGGTAATTCTCATTCTTTACTTCAAAATGAGTAGTCATGGTTGGTCGAATATTCTTCGGTGATAATTAATTTGTCCCAGGTGGTATCCCAGGTGAACAGTGAGATGCACAAGAAAATATCCAATTGATGTTTTTTCAGCAAATACTAAAATCGGATACTCCTTATGCATATCTTCTTCGCTTAATTTATCCAATGCAGTCTCAACCACCCTAATCGTTTTCTCAATCCTGGTTAATAACTCCTGGCGGGGAATATTTTTCAAAGAAAACTCAAGTTCCCTCTGCCGCACATATCCAGTCCTGCCAATTTCTGTTCCGATATAAGCATTAATATTACCAATAAGATGGAGGCAAAGATTTCCAGCAGAGTTGGTGATAGCTTTATCTGTAAGCCATAAGTTTCCTTCATCCTGGTAGGACTCGATCTCTGTTTTTAACTTAGCGAGGTCTCTCAGGAATAATTTTTTTACTGTTGATACAAGCATCGTCTATAATCCATATTTATCAACCAAATAAATTAACGCAGCCATATTTACAGCACCAAGTTCTAATTCTCGCTTATTCACTGCCTCAAATACATCACTGCGGGCATGATGTATGTCGAAATAACGTTGCGTATCAGGGTTCAGGCTGGCAGTGGGTGTTTTCAATGCCCTGTTGAGCGGACCAATATCAGCACCACCGCCACCTTTTACCAGTTCATTACATCCGTAGGGGGCGATCAATGGTTTCCAGGAAAGAAATTTTTGAAACTGTTCTTCACTGCCGGAAAAGCCGAGGGCCCTGGGTGTAAAGCCACCGGCATCGCTTTCTATTGCCAAAATATGTTTTTCATTGTTGGCCTTTGCTTCTTCCGCATACTTATTTCCTCCACGTAATCCATTTTCTTCATTAGCAAACAAAACAAAGCGTATCGTTCTTTTAGGCCTATACCCGATGGCTTTAAAAGCCCTGAGTATCTCTATCGTTTGCACGCAGCCAGCTCCATCATCATGGGCACCTTCGCAATTATCCCAACTGTCAAGATGTCCGCCCACAGTTATTATTTCATCCGGAAATTCTGTACCGGTCAGTTCACCGATAATATTATGGCCGATCGTATCCGGGAGAAAATGGCCGTTTGTTTTTAGGCTGACTTTGATTTCCGGAATCATGCCATTTTGAAGCTGCATGGCCAACCAGTCTGCATCCCTGAGTCCAATAGCTACGGCAGGTATCTTTGCATAGCTGCTATCATACCGGGTGGCACCAGTATGCGGGTTATTATCTGTCGCATGGCTCATGCTTCGCACTATAACGGCTTTCGCCCCATACTTCGCGGCCCGGCTGGGGCCTTGCCCCCGGTATTGTCCTGCGTCTCGATAAGCCAGAAACGTATTGATATATGTATCGTTGAACTTGTAATTATAAAAAACAATTTTGTCTTTTACTTCATCTTTCTTTTTTTCCAGTTCATCAAAAGAATTGATCAACAATACCTGGCCAACCAACCCGTTTGGTCCGGTACCTGTTGAGTTGCCAAGTGCAACAATATCTAATGGCCTGTTCTTGATTGCCGCTGAAGCGAAAGCAGAATCCTCCCCACCCCTTACCCAATGCGGCACCAAACATTCCTGCATCCAGGCTTTATCGGCACCGCTTTCCTGCATTAGTTTTAATCCCCATTGCTCAGATTTGACCATACTAGGTGAACCGGCCAGCCGGGCACCGATCTTTTTAGTAAGATGACGAAGATTTTCATACGCCTTTCCATTAGTAAGTATCTCATCTGATATACGCTTGATCAATGCTGAATCCTCTTTTTGCCCATACAGTGCCGTGCAAATGCCTGAAACAAGTACCGCCAGCAATAAATTTTTCATATTCGTGCCTTTTGCTAAAGATAACAGAAACCAGAAAATTGAGTATAAAGATTTAAGATAAACGGTAGGCAGTACTCCTTCAAAACTGCTACCTTCGATTTCCAGATTTTAAAAGTTATGAGGATTGGAATTGTTTGCTACCCTACTTTCGGTGGTTCAGGTGTTTTAGCCACAGAACTGGGTAAGGCTCTTGCTCAAAAGGGGCATTTGGTGCATTTTATCACCTACCAGCAGCCGGTAAGGCTGAATGGGTTCATCCCCAATATATTTTATCATGAGGTGCAGGTACCCACCTATCCGTTATTTGATTATCCCCCATACGAAACAGCTCTTGCCAGCACGATGGTGGATGTGATCAAAAACAATAACCTGGACCTGCTGCATGTACACTATGCCATACCACATGCCTCTGCTGCTTATATGGCTAAACAGATACTAAAAAAGGAAGGGAAAAATATTCCTGTTATCACCACCCTTCATGGAACAGACATAACACTGGTAGGCCGCGATAAAACCTATGCACCGGTAGTTACTTTTTCTATTAATGAAAGTGATGCCATTACTGCTGTATCGCAAAATCTGCGGGAAGAAACATTCAAGCATTTTGACATCGAAAAAGAGATCGAAGTAATTGTAAACTTTGTGGATGTAAGTCGTTTCAGCCGCAAGCCTATTGATGCTTTTAAAAAAGTGATCGCTCCCAATGGTGAACGCATTCTGCTGCATGCTTCCAACTTTAGGAAAATAAAGAGGGTTCAGGATGTAGTAAAGATATTTGCTGCCGTGAACAAGGAAATACCATCTAAACTGTTATTTGTAGGCGATGGTCCGGAGCGTTCCACTGCTGAAGACCTGGCCCGTGAACTGGGTGTTTGCGATGAAATACGTTTTGTGGGAAAACAAGAGCAGATGGAAGATATACTTGTGATTGCTGATCTTTTCCTGCTGACATCCGAATACGAAAGTTTTGGGTTAGCAGCCCTCGAAGCAATGGCAGCCGGCGTACCTGTTGTCTCTACTAATGCCGGTGGTCTTGGCGAGATCAATATCCCTGGAGTAACAGGCTATATGAGTGAAGTGGGTGATGTAGAGAATATGAGCAAACAGTCATTATCCATCTTAAGAGATGAGGAAACATTAAAAGCCTTTAAAGAGAGAGCGGCTGCTCATGCAAAAAAGTTTGACATCCAAAATATCGTTCCTCTCTACGAAAAATTATATGAACAGTTCCTGTAAAAGAAAAGCCACGAAAAATCCGTGGCTTTTCTTTTATACTATTTGACTGATTACCGTCGTAACCACGGCGATGGATCTATATTCTTTGTCTCTATCATAAGGATAAAATCAATTTGCCCGCCATTGCCATCATCGTCCTTACCTGCCCGGCCAATCTGCTGGCCTGTTTTTACAGCCGTTCCTTTGGCTATTGACACTCCCGATAAATTACTATAAGTGGTAAAATATTTACCATGCCTGATCGTAACGGCCATACCATCTCCTAAATTATAAACACCTACTACTTCTCCATCAAATACAGCTTTTACAGGCACCCCTGCTGATGGGGTAGAGATTGTAATACCGGGGTTATCAAAGGTCAGCTTAGTATTCTCGATCTGGTTATTGCCAAACCGCATTGTCACAATTCCATTATCAACGGGCCACGGCAATCTTGCCTTGTTGGTTTGAAAGCTGGTATTCAGTGCCACATCTTTCGCATTCAGGTCAAGATAACTATCAGGTTTTTTAGTTGGTTCATTCCTTTTGGCTACGGTGGCCGTTGGATTGGTAACAATCGGCTTTGTAGTGACTGCAGGGTTTGATACTGGATTAGTGGCCGGGGTATTCTTTTTGGCCAGAGCATCGGCTTTTGCTTTCGCATCGGCATCAGCCTTGGCTTTCGCATCCGCTTCAGCTTTTGCTTTGGCCCTTGCTGCTTCAATTTCTCTTCGTACGATTGCCGTTATCGCATTCTGAAGATCACGGTCTCGTTTCTTTTTGGTTGCTATCTGTCCCTGAAGTTCCTTTTCTTTCGATTTTAGTTGAGAAACAACAGCATCTTTTTCTTTCTTTTGCTCGGCCAGTTCCTGTACCTGTTTTGTTTGATTGCCTAATGCAGCATTCTTCTGTTCCTTTCGTCCCAGTTGTTGTTGCTTGCGTTGAGCGATAAGCTCCTGTGTTTCTAAAATAGTAGCTACTTGTTTCTCTCTGTATGCCCGGTAACTCTTAAGATAAGTAACCCTTTTTACGGCGTCGTTAAAACTGTTGGCCGAAAAAATAAAGTTAAGGTAGTCGTAATTACTGCGGTTCTTATACGCATACACCACCGTTCTGGCATACTGGGCTTTAAGTGTATCCAATTGCTTTTGTAACCGGTATATCTCCAGGTTACTGAGATACACATCATCGTCAATTGATTTTATCTCCTTGCTTATTGCATTGATATATTGCTCCTGGAGGTTTATCTTTTTATTGAGAACGGTAAGCTGGCCAAGTGTTTGCTTCTTTTGACCTTTTACTTTATTATATGCATTCTGAATTTCTTTCAATTCCCGCTGTAATTCCTGCCTCTCTTTTTCCAACTGTGATTTATCCTGCACTGGCTGTGCCATCGCAGAAGTTATCAACCCGGAAACCAAAATTGCCAATAGAATGTTTTTTTTCATACTTAATGGGATATGTGGTTAAAAAAAGGGTGCGGAAAGAGTTTTATTAACGCCGGTAAGCAAATTTAATTTTATCTGGCTAATCCCTTTTATAATTTTTGGGTACGCTGAAGGGGAAACTTAACGTTTCATTAAACTGATATTGCTTGAATTCAAGCTTAATGTCCAGCTTTTTCTTTTCAGCCACATTAATGGTACGCCTTGTTGAAAAATTAAAACCCAGCTTATCCTCGTAGTCATTATATGTCAGATAGCAGGTACGGCTTCGCATCTCATTCATGTCATCAAGCTTGGAGCTTTGTATCAGTTTATCAGCCTGGGCAATTGTAAACAGGTTTTTGAAAAAATCACCATTACTCTGCAATGAAATGGAACCGGGAGAAAGAGAATATGATACAATATTTGAATCGAGAAATACAGGATTACCGATCAGAAGGTCCTGGAGTGAAGCTAGATCCAGTGGCAGCGCTGTTACTTCCTGCAAGAAGCTAACACTGCGGGCCGAGTAGATCTTATCCTGCTTATTCATCAGCTTTACCGAGTCCTTTGTAATATAAGCTCGCATTCCTTCTATCCCCAAAATGGCAGTAATAGAAATCCATATCACACTGTCTTTATACATGCGTACATGGGCATTTACATCATACTTCTTCCCATCTGCATCTGTATAATCAACCTCTATTTTACCTGAAAATGTGGTAAACTCAATCCTCTTGTTCATGATCTGACTGTACTGTTCCCTGATAAATGCTACCGAGTCAGCATGAGGATTAGCTGTGGGTAATACAACCGGCGTCACCACGGTATCTTTCTTTGCGATAGCGGTTTGAATTTTTTTAGCCGAACGGCAGGATGAAAAAATAGAAATGGCCGTTGTTAGTATAAATAAGAGTCTGATCATTGTCCTGTTTTATTGTTTTCCCGTATGGCCAAAGCCCCCTTCATTTCTGGCGGTAGCTGCCAATTGTGCAGATTCTGCCCATACTCCTTTTGTTATCTGCTGAAAAACCATTTGCGCCACCCGGTCGCCATTTTCTACGACCTGTACTTCGCTTGAAAGGTTGATTAAGATGATCTTAATTTCTCCACGGTAATCAGCATCAATGGTGCCTGGTGTGTTGAGGCAGGTAATACCTTGCTTAATAGCCAGACCGCTTCTTGGACGTATTTGCGCTTCATATCCTTCCGGCAATTCAATAAACAGCCCCGTGGGGATCAATACTCTCTCCATGGGTTGTAATGAAACAGATGCTGAAAGGCTTGCCCTGATATCCATACCAGAGGATCCTGTCGTGGCATACGCAGGCAATGGGTTTGATGACTGGTTGATGATCTTGATCTCAATAACTGGCATGGGCGCAAAGGTAAGCACCAATTGCAGGAATTAGCCTTTTGCAGCAGTATTATACCCTTTGCAATAGAACGGTGGCATAGGCCATTAGCCCCTCCTCTCTGCCTGCAAATCCCATCTGTTCAGTAGTGGTTGCCTTTACGGAAACGTCAGCGGCTGTTATTGACAGGATTTCTGCGATGATAGCCTGCATCTGAGTGACGTACGGTTTAATTTTGGGTTTTTCCAGGCACAAAGTGCTGTCGACATTTATAACACGGTAGCCTCTTTCTGCTACTAGTTGGATGGTTTTCTGCAATAATATCTTACTGTCAATGCCTTTATAGGCCGCTTCAGTATCAGGAAAATGAACCCCAATATCGCCAAGGGATAAAGCCCCGAGCAGGGCATCGCAGATGGCATGGAGCAATACATCGGCATCGCTGTGGCCAACAGCGCCTTTATAATGGGGAATTTGTACGCCGCCAATCCAAAGCTCTCTTCCTTCAGCCAGCTTATGAAAATCGACTCCTGAGCCAATACGAAATGACATGGTACAATGATTTTATCAAATATCCTTAAAATAAGTATCCCGTCCTGATTGAATCGGGACGGGATACTTTATATGAAATAAGTTGTGAGATTATTTTTTGGCACCACCACTGAAATCAAACAGGATAGAGAAACGCAGTGTGTTTGATAATGGGTTGCGGCTAACACCAGCACCTGTTGGAACCAGGTAAGCAAAATTGAATCCGAAGATATTATACTTAAGACCTAAGCCAGCAGTGAAATAACGACGGTTTCCTTTTGTTTTATTCTCATAGAAATAACCGGCACGGAGAGCAAACTGATTGTTGTACCAATATTCAGCACCCAGGCTAAATTGGAACTCTTTCAGTTCTTCGCCAAAGCCATCAGGAGCATCGCCGAAAGAGCTGAACCAGCTGCCTAATACACCTTTGCTTCTGTAATCAGCAAGACCTTGCACATCACCTTCAGCAGGAGGAGTAGGAACCAACAGTTTGTTTACTTCAACACCAAAAGATATTTGGTTCTGATCGTTGAATTTCTTTGTGTAGTTAGTACCGAAGCCGAGGTTAGCAGGAATGAAATCTTTAGCATCAGCATTATCAGTGTAAGCAATTTTAGCACCGAGGTTCTGTAATACAACACCAAAGTTCCAGCCTTTAGTACCAGTATGATACCAGCCCAGATCAGCGGCTACAGAGCTACCAGCTTTGTATGTAGTGCTACCAACGGTAGTTCCACCAGCCAGATTTGAATTAATATACTTCAAAGCAATACCAACACCGTTCTTAGCATTTAACTTACGGGAATAACCGATATCAATTCCGAACTCACGGGGACGGAAGTTACCAAAGTCATTTCCGAGGTTATCGGTAAATGTGATATTACCCAGGCTGAAATAACGAACAGAAGCAGTGATAGCTTGATTGTCGTCAAATTTATATTGCCCGGAAAGAGTTAAAAGATACACGTCGTTTACAAGGTCTTTCAACCATGGAGTGTAGGTAACGCCTACGCCACTTGATTGATTGAAAGCTGCTTTACCCATGTTCCAAAGTCCTGAATATTGGTCAGGAGAAGTGGCTATGCCAAGTTCTCCCATACCGCCAGAACGGGCATCGGGTGAAATACGTAAAAAGGGAACAGCAGTTGTTACAACGTTAATGGGTTCTACCTGGGCTTTTACAGCAGATGATAAACCACAAAAGAGCAGGAGTCCGGCAGTTAGTTTTAAAGCAGTTGGTCTCATTAGAAAGTTTTTAATAATGGTGTAAATATAGAGCTTTTGATTAAATACAAAACTAAAATAGAGAATTTTATCGGAAACTAAAAAATTGTCGATTTTTCGGGAAATTATTGGAATTGGATTCCTCCCGGACGTAATCCGGAAGTGCAAATTTCAGGAAAAACGGAATCCACCCGCATTTATTGTAAAAAAAAATATTTTTTTCCTCCATCATGATAATAATCAGGCCCAAAGACCTTTTTAAGGGTCCGGCAATGGCTCGGATAAAGAGGCTATGTACGGTCAAGATCTGGAAAATCTGTCATGGGATTTGTCATAATATCACCAGCTTCTCAATTACTTCTTTTTTCTTTTTTCCCGGCGCAATTACCCTCAACTTATATATATACACGCCACGCCCCAACCTCGACCCGTAATCATCCTTTCCATCCCATTGTAACTGGGCGGAACGATTGCCCTCCGTAGTTATGGACTGGCTGAACGACCTCACTACCCGGCCTGTGATGGTCATTATTTCCAGGTGCACCAGGAGTGGTTGTCCCGGTTTATTATGTTCAAACCAGAAATTGGTGCTGGTAGTAAAAGGATTGGGATAATTTAATACATGGCTCAATTCCAGTTCTTCGTCATTGGCGACCACAAAATCAAGGATCACCTCGTTTGAGTTATTCAGTACATCCCAGGCCTTTATTTTAAAGCTGTGAGGCCCTGGCGATAGTTCCGGTAACTGAAAACGGGCTACCCCTTGCTGGTAGCTGTTCAGATCGGCCTGGTAATAATCATTCAGGATAAAGAACCGGCGGTTATCATTATCCAAAGTCGCTACAATATCATGACCAATGCCTGCACCCGTCGTATTGATACCGGAAGAGTCTGCCAGTTTTACAACCAGCACAGGTGCCTGGTTGGTAATGCCGCCGTTAGCAAAAAGCTCGTCGTTCAGATAGGGCTTTATTTCAGGACCTTCATTATCATTGTTTATAGTATTGCCGATACCACCAATAACCATGTTGGTAAAGTAGCCGCTGGCATCTTTGGTGCCATCTTCAGCATACAAACTAAGTTTACCATTGCCATACTGGTAATTGATATCCTTTGGTACTTTAAATGAAAACGTAAAGCTGCCATTAGTAACCACAGCCTTCCCTTTAAAAAGGGCATTTGCCTGTATTTGGAAACTCGTGACCTGGCTACCCGGATCATTTCCCAGTGTATGCACGGTTTGGGACTTATCAAACACTACAGGGTACACAGTCCCATTAAAACCAGTCAATACATTACCCCCCAGGTCTGTCACTTCTCCCTCTATCACCACTTTTTCGGTTGAACTTAGCGTATCGGCTATGGTCACCGGTAGCCCGTTGACCCTGGTGGCCCTTACTTTTAGCCGGGGAAAGGCCAGCGTAAGGGCCGGGTCCCCAAGCAAAGTGAATTTTCTGTTATTCGCCACATCGCTGGAAGTCTGGTAGGTATAATTCTTTGCTTCCTTTACCGCATCGCCCAGTGTTTTATAAACTCC
>JAEUVL010000017.1 GCA_016786965.1 Chitinophagaceae bacterium | reverse complement strand
CAGCCCGTAGTGCATAATTCACTTTCTTTTGATGCCCGAGTGTATCCGTTGTTTCCTTACTCATATTCTTGCCACAGGCACTGCCGGCACCATGCCCGGGGTAAACGATCAGATCATCCGGCAATGTCATTATTTTATTTCGGAGCGAATCATACAAATGACCACCCAGAATTTCAGGTGTTATCTCTGCCTTTACTTTTTGTACCAGGTCAGGGCGGCCCACATCCCCAATAAACAATGTATCGCCAGTAAAAATGGAATTCATTTTTCCACTCTCATCTGTTAACAAATAGGTGGTGCTTTCCATAGTATGGCCGGGGGTATGTAATACTTTGATTTTTACATTACCCAATTGCAGTTCTTCACCATCTTTCGCCACATAGGCATCGTATCCGGGGGCTGCAGTAGGGCCAAAAACAATTCTTGCACCCGTTTTTTTCGACAGGTCAATATGACCACTCACAAAATCTGCATGAAAATGCGTTTCCAGTATGTACTTGATCGTTGCCCCGTTGCGTTCTGCCTTCTCAATATAAGGTCTGGTTTCCCTTAGTGGATCAATAATGGCTGCCTCGCCATTACTCTCAATATAATAGGCTGCTTCTGCAAGACAACCTGTATAGATCTGTTCTACTTTCATAATGCAAGTATTTAAAATGAATAATTTAATTTCTGTTACTTATATCGATTGTCTTCAGGGGCAGCGGGATGTGCAATTACCAGTGTATAGCATAAGAAAAAATTTAAATGGTAAATAAAATTGATCTTACAAATTTCACAGCCATCATCACCGGTGAAAATGACATTAGTCACCAATTCCGTTGACAAAAGTCAGGTATCTGGTAAATACAGATGATTGTTGTACAAAACAGGTCCCTGGTGACAATTGTCACGCTGTATGGCGGTATACCACTCTACTTTAGTATCCTAAATCATTTGTTATGGCAAACCAACGTCAGATTGTAATAGTAGGTGGGGGCAATGCAGGCATTTCAACAGCTTCCCAATTACTGAGAAAAAATAAAGACCTTGATATTGCGATCATCGAGCCTTCGGATAACCATTACTACCAGCCTGCCTGGACACTGGTCGGTGCCGGGGTATTTGATATCAACAAAACTATCCGCCGCGAATCTGAGGTGATGCCCAAACAGGTAAAATGGATCAAACAAAAAGTAGCTTCCTTTCAACCGGAAACAAACTCTATCACTCTCGATAATAATGAAACGATAAATTATCAATACCTGGTTGTGGCACCGGGCATCCAATTGAACTGGAATGATATCAAAGGATTGAAAGAAACTCTCGGCAAGAACGGAGTTTGCTCCAACTACAGTTTTGACCAGGCCCCTTATACATGGGAATGCATACAGAACTTCAAAGGAGGCAATGTGTTATTCACCAATCCCAATACACCGGTAAAATGTGGCGGTGCACCCCATAAGATCATGTGGCTG
>JAEUVL010001067.1 GCA_016786965.1 Chitinophagaceae bacterium | reverse complement strand
GTCGGCACCATTATCATTTGTACTGAAAGGAACAATGGCTCCGGTGCTTCCATTCAGCCAGTGCGGAAAGGCACCTTTTACTTTCACCGCCGTATTCTTTAAAAATGAGACGATGGTTTGCATCCTGCTCAGTCCCTGTGCCCTTGTAATAAAGCCCCTGTTTATTCCTATGGGTATTGTCATTATACCAAAACCCGAGCCTCCGGAAGTAACAACATCTCCAGAAGTGTTTCTTTCTCTTGCCAATCCGCTTACTGGATGAGCAAAGTCCCAGAAATATTTAAACGTTTGTTGCTGTACCAGATCAAGCAATGCATTATCTGAAATAGCGGCAAACTTTCTTGATGAATCGATACGGGTGATAAATGATTTGCTGACCTGCGATTGCAAGACTCCATCTGAAGCAGATCGTAAAGAAGTAGCCACCCTTACTGTGTATTTTTTCAGGTTGTTCAATATACCTGAAGTTTGAATGAGAATAGATTTATCGCTGTTGGAAAGTGTTGTTGTAACGGGAACCGCCACGCCACTAACATCGGAGAGGGAAACAGCTGACGAAACGGTAGCTGCCTTTAACGGCTCTGAGAAATTCATCTGGATCACAGGCTGCAGGTTCACATTATAAACAACATCTATAAGCGGAATGTTATTTATAGTCGCATCATTAAAAACCGGATTCCTTGCTGTCGGACCAGGCGGCGGATCAGGGCTGTCCTTTTCCCCGCACCCAACTACAATCATGAAGGATAAAGAGACTATAATAAAATATATGCGGCTATACTTTGTCATTTTTCAGAATTAAAAAATCAGTGTGGAAATAGAATGTGGCAAAGCCTCCGCTTCTGCTGCTTTCCCATTGATCCATAAATAATATTTCGTTTTGCTGTTTCCCTGGTTCATTACGATCACCACTGTTTTTCCATCTTCATTTCTGAAAGCAGTGGTTAGCAACTGGCTTCTGCTGGCTGTAGCGGCAATCCGCTTGGCACCGGGCTCTATGAATTTCGAAAAGTGCCCGATATAATAATAAGAGTTTGTATAAGTCAGCTGTCCCGTCTTTGTATCGCCATGTAGTGGGGCAAAACAAAAATTCTGCACATGATTAGGTCCGCCGGTTTCATCGAGTATTATATTCCAGTCTGTAAAGCCCACCATCCCGTTATTATAATCATTGATCATGCTGCGGCCATATTCTTCTCCCAACACCCAGGCATTGTAGCGGCTGGCATTGAAGCTTTCTGCACAACCTTCAGTAAAGAATATATTTTTATCAGGAAAAGCTTCATATACCCTGCGCAGGTTTTCATACATGGGCGTACCCCCGCTCCAGTCTTCATACCAATGAAAGCCAATACCCCAGGCATATTTTGCAGCCTCCGGGTCGTTGAAATAAGTTTGTGCCCGTTGATAGATAAGGTCACGGTTATGGTCCCATACGATGATCTTTTTATCTTTCAGGCCTTCTTTTTCCATTGTGGGGCCTAAATGGTTTTTTAGAAAATCCGTTTCCTCCTGGGCAGTATACAGGCAACTTTCCCATCGCTGGGTGGCCATTGGCTCGTTTTGTATGCTGATGCCCCAAACAGGCACACTATCTTTTTCGTACTCCTTTATGAATTTGGTATAATACATGGCCCAGCTGCTATAAAACTCTGGTTTGAGTTTGCCGCCATGAAGCATATCATTGTTATCCTTCATCCAGGCGGGAGGGCTCCAGGGGCTGGCAAATAAACGTAGTTTGCCACCGGACGCTTTCATCGCTTCCTTTATAAAAGGAATTTTAAACTTTCTGTCGTGTTCAATATTGAATGTTTTTAGCTCTTTGTCATTATCTGCTACATAAGTGTACATATCGCTGCTAAAGTCGCAACTGTTGATGTTCGTACGGGCCACTGTATAGCCAATACCTTTCTCTTTATCAAAAAAAGCAGTGAGTACTTCTTGCTGTTTTTCTTTAGGAAGTTTGTAAAATGTTTCTGCCGAAGCATCTGTTAATGCGGCTCCTGTACCAAAGTATGTTTGAAAAGTTTTTCCCGGATCAACGAATACCGATACTTCGTTTTCAAATGGCTGTCCTTTTTCTTTAAACTCAAGAGTGTCTGTGACAGATAGCCGGTAAGCAGTGCTGTCGGCAGTAGTGTACACTATAACCTTTTTCCCCTCGGTAGAAAAAGCAGGTGTGGACGACGCACTGGTTTTTTCTTTTTTATCAGAACAGGAAACGAATGCAACAACAGCAAAAACGAAAAAGATCTTTTTCATACAACAGTTTTAAGAATTTACTACCATGTATAAGTTCCTACTGCACCAGCAGGCAAGGATGTGGAAACCCATTTCCCTTTGAATCTTATATTAAATCCAAAAGCAGAAGCATTATCATTCAAAACAATAAGCACTTTTTTGCCATCAGGTGTTTTAAAAGCTGCATTGGGCAAATTGGCCACAAGGCTGCTGGCAATGCGCACCGAACCTGCAGGCACAAACTTAGAAGCATGTGCAATGATATAATAGCTGACATTACGGGTAAAGGATGAAGCGTTGATCGTTAAAGCACCTTTGCATTGTGTACACCCACCCGATGTGTGTGGTCCAAATGCCGGATCGTTAGCTAAGTTCCATTCCAGCGCTACCTTACTCCAGTTTCTTACAGAACCAACGATCACATTTTTTATATGCCAGCCAAGATCTCCTCCAAAGGAGCCGGTAGAACTGGTCCATTGTTCGGTAAAATAAAGGTTCCTGTCCGGATGCGCCGTGTGCACATTCGACATAGCTGAAATATCACCAGCGTACAAATGAAAGGCAGAGCCATCTATAAACGCTTTTGCAGCAGCATCGTTCAGTATTGATATTGGATAATTCGCATTATCACAGTTATGATCCCAGATAATGATCTTTGTGGAAATACCAGCCGCTTGAAAGGCAGGACCCAGATGGTTCTTAACAAAATCAGCTTGTTGTGTGGCGGACATTACCATACTGGGATTGTTTCCACCGTGCTGCGGTTCATTTTGCACTGTTACCGAATGTATGGGAATTCCTTTGGCCTGCATTTGCTGGATATATTTCACAAAATAATTTGCATATACCCCGTAATAAGCAGGCTGCAAATTGCCGCCGATCGAACTGCCATTATCTTTCATCCATACGGGTGCACTCCATGGAGAACCCATGATCTTTATGTTCGGATTGATTGCCAGTATTTCTTTTAAAATCGGAATAAGATCAACGGTATCCTTTGACAAGCTGAAATTAGCAAGGGTGGGGTCGGTCTGTCCAACTGGCATATCGTTATAACTAAAAACTGTTTGGCTTAGATCAGAAGCTCCGATGCTTACTCTCAGATAGCTAATACCGATCGAATTGGCTCCGCTGCCAAATAGTTCATTCAACAAAGCCGCCCTCGCTGTGGTGGTCATGTTATTGAGAAGAAAAGCGCTGCCGCCGGTTAAAGTATAACCAAATCCATCTATTGATTGATAACTTATAGTTGAGTCTACTTCTACAAAAGGATAGGCGTTGCTGGTAGTACCGAATGAAAGGGTAGAAGTTTGCTTTTGCAATAAGGCAGACTGGTCCG
>JAEUVL010000138.1 GCA_016786965.1 Chitinophagaceae bacterium | reverse complement strand
TTCGCCTCCCAGGCGCTGGCCGTCATAAGAGAAGCCGGTCTCGATCCTGCCAAAGTAAATATTAATGGAGGGGCCATTGCACTGGGGCACCCCCTCGGCTGCACCGGATGCAAACTCACCATTCAAAACCTGCATGATATGAAGCGGCTCAATAAAAAATACGGAATGATAACAGCTTGGGTAGGAGGTGGCCAGGGTATAGCCGGCATCAGCGAAAACCTGTAATCGATTACCTGATAATAAGATACAACCGGATTGAACCTCAATCCGGTTTTTTTATGCCGGAAACGATGATAAAAGGTAAGAGAAAGCGGTTGCGCAAATAGAGCCCGAATTCACATATTCCGATATTGATTTTACACCCGGCGGGATATGTTTTACACCCTTCGGGGTATGCCTTACAGCCTCCGTGGTAAGTTCTACATCTGCCGAGACCAATTTTACATGCTCCGAAGCCGGTTTTACATGGTACGAGACCAATTTTACATGCTCCGATATGAATTTTACATCGGACGCTATTAGTCACACAGGGGCAAAAAAGCATTTTACACAGGCAGAACCGTAGTGAAGCGTGGGCAAATTCCCTTTTACCCGGGATTTTCCCTTGTCAGCGAAACTTTAAACCTCAAACCTTAAAATTCATGCCCCCTCTCCACCTAATATTTGTTAAAAAACTTTAAACGAATTTGTACTTTTAGTGTCATAGCTCATTCCCGACTAAAACCATTACTATGGACAGACGAGATTTTTTGACTGCACGCCGGAAAAAGCAACCGGTGAAAAATGAAGTAGCCCCTCTCAAGACCTTCCGCACCACTTCCGGCATCAACACTTACACGGGTCCCTGGACAGAACAGGAGATCGTTCACCTGCTGAAAAGGACCATGTTTGGCGCCAAAAAAGCCGACATCACATACTTTAAAACCCGTACCATGGAACAGGCCGTGGATGAACTACTTACACCCACTGCTCCGCCTCCTCCCGTACCGGTAAAAGAATACGTTACTTCCACCAATGCCACCACCCCGGATGGAAACATACTTCAGGGCACCACCTGGATAAATGATATTAATAGTGATGGCACTGTACAATCGCAGCGGCGGGCTTCCTATAAAAAATGGTGGACCGGGGTGCTCATTAACCAGGACCGCAGCATCCGGGAAAAACTAAACATGTTCTGGATCGATCATTTTGGTAATGAGGCATCCGATCTAGGTAATGCCAATTGGGTGTATAAACAGCATACTCTCATTCGCCAGTATGGATTGGGTAATTATAAAAACCTGGTGCGGGATATTACCAAAGACGTAGCCATGCTCCGCTACCTGAATGGTTACCTGAACCAGGCGGCGGCTCCCGATGAAAACTATGCCAGGGAGCTGATGGAATTATTTACTTTGGGTAAAGGACCCGGTTCTCA
The DNA here is from genome assembly GCA_016786965.1 of Chitinophagaceae bacterium. Classification (GTDB taxonomy): domain Bacteria; phylum Bacteroidota; class Bacteroidia; order Chitinophagales; family Chitinophagaceae; genus JJ008. The sequence goes on along the minus strand of JAEUVL010000138.1, from coordinate 1,852 downwards.
ATACACAGAGGCAGATGTAAAAGAAGCTGCCAAAGTGCTTACCGGCTGGCAGATCAATGGTACCACCTATACCGCAGTGTTTAATTCAAACCGGCACAGCGCAGTCAATAAAACTTTTTCATCTTTCTTTAATAATACTGTCATTACCGGACGCACCGGCGCCACTGCCGGAGACCTGGAGCTGAATGACCTGCTCTCCATGATATTTCAACAGCAGGAAGTGGCCAAATTCCTGGTAAGAAAGATATATCGCTGGTTTGTGTATTATGCCATAGATGCCAGCGCCGAAGCCAATGTGATAGAGCCACTGGCAGCTATCTTCAGAAACAATAATTATGAGATAAAACCCGTACTCTCAGCTTTATTTAAAAGCGAACATTTCTTCGATATGCTGAACAGGGGCTGTATGATCAAAACACCAGCCGACCAGGTAGTAGGATCGCTCCGGGAAATGAATGTGGCCTTTCGACCCGATACTGATTGGGATACCAACTATGGGCTTTGGAATACATTTTACAGTTGGATGGTGAACATGGGGCAAAACCTGCACGACCCGCCAAACGTATCTGGCATGCCGGCCTATTACCAGGAGCCATCTTTTCATGAAATATGGATCAACTCCGATTCATTGCCCAAGCGGAACCAGTTTACTGATACTATGATCAGTAATGGCTATGTCCGTAACGGTTTCAGGGTACAGTTCAATTGTGTGGCCTTTGCACAAACACTTACAAATCCCGGCAATCCCAACGACCTGATTGATGAGGCCTTACAGGTTTTCTTCCGTAATGATCTCTCTGCGCAATCAAAAGGACAGATAAAAACACAAATTTTACTAACCGGGCAGCAATGGGATTACTACTGGACCAATGCGTGGACAGCTTATGTGGCCAGTCCCACTACAGCTAATTTCAATACCGTAAATACAAGGTTGAAATCATTGTTCCAGTATTTCTTCAATTTGTCTGAATACCAGTTGGCCTAAAAATATTTTCATTACCTAAGTATATACAATGAAAAGAAGAGATTTTTTATTAAGCACTTTACCAGCCGCAGCCGTATTGCCCGAAGTAATAAATGGCTACTCTGTAAAAGCCTTTAATGTAAACTCGCCGCTGGTGCAGGCATTGATGCGTGGCAACACCCTTACCGACCATGTACTGGTGATCATCCAGCTATCTGGTGGTAATGATGGTATCAACATGGTGATACCGGTAGCGGACTATTCCAACTACTTTAATGCCCGTAGTAATGTAGCCATTCCGCAGGCAAGGGTATTGCCTATCGCAGGAGTATCGGGTACAGGTATTCACCCTTCCATGACGGGTTTACAAGCTCTGTTTTCAGAAGGCAAAGCCAAAGTGATACAAGCAGTAGGTTATCCGCAACCCAATTTTTCGCATTTCAGGGCCACCGATATCTGGATGAGTGCTTCCAACAGTAACCAGGAAGTATATAGTGGGTGGGCAGGACGGTATTTGAATTATGAATATCCCAATTTCCCGGTAGGTTATCCCAATACAGATGCGCCGGATCCATTGGCCATACAAATAGGTTCTACAACCACCCTTACCACACAGGGCCCGACGGTAAATATGGGAATGAGTATTACCAATCCCACTAATTTTTATAACCTCATTAACGGTACATCCGACCCTGTGCCGGATACACCTGCAGGAAAAGAATTAAAATTCATCCGCACGGTCAATCAGCAAACACAGAAATATTCAACTGTCATAAAAAATGCGGCCAATGCCGTTACACAGCAAGCTCCCTATCCAAGCAATAATACCCTGGCCGATCAATTAAAGATCGTGGCCCGGCTTGTTGCAGGAGGATTGAAGACAAGAGT
>JAEUVL010001051.1 GCA_016786965.1 Chitinophagaceae bacterium | reverse complement strand
TTTTGCTGATGTTATTCTATTAAACAAAACACAATCAATTATGGAAATCAAACATTTTTTCAGCAAGGCCTCTTTACTGGCCGTATTAAGTTTACCAATTTTTGCCACGAGTTGCGATAAGGATGATGATGACGATGTGGTCGTTACTAATACAGTAACAGATGTAGTGGTGAAGAATGATAACTTCAGCACTCTTGAAAGCGCTGTTATTAAAGCTAACCTGCAGGGTACGCTGAGCGGTACCGGTCCGTTCACGGTGTTTGCCCCCGACAATGCTGCTTTTACAGCTTCCGGCATTACCAGTACTGTACTGGCTTCTCTTACCCCTGCGCAGGTGCAGTCTATTTTGCTGTATCACACCATCGGGGCTAAAATATTAGCTGCGGATGTGCCAGCTGGTCCTAATGCCAAAGTAACTACTGCCGGCGGCGACTCTGTTTTTGTAACTAAGAATGCCAGCGGGGTGTACATTAATGGTATAAAAGTGAACACGGCAGATGTGGCTGCTGATAACGGGGTGATTCATGTTATCGGCCGGGTATTGAACCCACCAGTAGGTAATATCGTGCAAACAGCCAGCGCCAGTGGCCTGGATTCTTTGGTGAAAGCTGTGACCCGTGCTACTACGGCTGCCGGTGGTGACCCCACCCTGGCCGGGACATTGAGCAGTGCCACCCTTACGGTGTTTGCTCCTACGAATGCTGCCTTTACCCAATTACTTGGCGCATTGTCCCTTACTGATATTAACCAGATACCTATTGGTACACTACTGGCGGTACTCCGCTACCATGTGGTAGGTGGCAGGGCTTTTTCTTCTGACCTGACAAACGGTTCATTACCAATGCTTGCGGGTGGTAATACTACTACTAACCTGACGAATGGCGCTGGTGGTGGTCCTTCTATCCTGGGTAATGGTAACGGCGGCAACAAATCAAATATTACTGCTACGAACATTGTGTGCAGAAATGGTGTTGTACACCTGATCGACAGGGTATTGTTACCATAACTAAATGAATGAATTTCCTATGCGGGA
>JAEUVL010001050.1 GCA_016786965.1 Chitinophagaceae bacterium | reverse complement strand
TTTTGCTGATGTTATTCTATTAAACAAAACACAATCAATTATGGAAATCAAACATTTTTTCAGCAAGGCCTCTTTACTGGCCGTATTAAGTTTACCAATTTTTGCCACGAGTTGCGATAAGGATGATGATGACGATGTGGTTGTTACAAACACAGTAACAGATGTAGTGGTGAAGAATGATAACTTCAGCACTCTTGAAAGCGCTGTTATTAAAGCCAACCTGCAGGCTACGCTGAGCGGCGCAGGTCCGTTCACCGTGTTTGCTCCGGACAATGCGGCCTTTGCTGCTTCCGGTATCACGAGTACAGTACTGGGTTCTCTTACTCCGGCCCAGGTGCAGTCTATTTTGCTGTACCACACCATCGGTGCTAAAATATTAGCAGCGGATGTGCCTGCCGGCCCTAATGCTAAAGTGACTACTGCGGGCGGTGATTCTGTTTTTGTAACTAAGAATGCCAGCGGGGTGTACATTAATGGTATTAAAGTGAACACGGCAGATGTGGCTGCTGATAATGGGGTGATACATGTTATTGGCCGGGTGCTGAACCCACCAGTGGGTAATATTGTGGAAACAGCCAGCGCCAGCGGCCTGGATTCTTTGGTAAAAGCAGTGACCCGTGCGACTACGGCTGCCGGTGGTGATCCCACCCTGGCCGGAACATTGAGCAGTGCCACCCTTACGGTGTTTGCTCCTACGAATGCTGCCTTTACCCAATTACTTGGCGCATTGTCCCTTACAGATATTAACCAGATACCTATTGGAACTTTGCTGGCGGTGCTCCGCTATCATGTGGTGGGTGGCAGGGCTTTTTCTTCTGACCTGACAAATGGTTCATTACCAATGTTTGCGGGTGGTAATACTACCACTAACCTGACGAATGGCGCTGGTGGCGGTCCTTCTATCCTGGGTAATGGTAACGGCGGCAACAAATCAAATATTACTGCTACGAACATTGTGTGCAGAAATGGTGTTGTACACCTGATCGACAGGGTATTGTTACCATAACTAAATGAATGAATTTCCTATGCGGGA
>JAEUVL010001008.1 GCA_016786965.1 Chitinophagaceae bacterium | reverse complement strand
AAACAAGCTGGTATTCGTATCGGATGTGAACGGTAAAAAATATATTGCTGAAAACAACCTGGCTGACCTGGAAGAGATGCTGGACAATAACCAGTTCTTCCGGGTGAACCGGCAGTACATAGTGAACATTGATTTTATCAGAGGCTTTAAACCATTTGAAAAAGTAAAACTATTACTTGAGTTGAATATTCCTGAACTGAATCATCATATTGTTATCAGCCAGGAAAATTCTCAGCAGTTCCGGAGGTGGATGTATAATGCCTGATATACTTTAGTTAATGACATAACCAAAATTGAAGGTGAGCGGTACTTTGACTCCATCATTCTGTGGATAAATATTACCATTGGAAAAATGGGCGATCCGGATACCTGCATTCAGGTTTCGCCTTTTTCCCGCAATGATACCCATGCCCATAAAATCCTGGAAGGTGAATTTCTCGCCCGTTTCTTTATTATCAATTATGGTTTGGGATATAAAGGTTGGGCCAGCAACGGAGTATTCGAAAAATAGATCCAGCGGTTTTGAGCGTACCGTCATGAAGCGCAACACGGGATATATTGACAAAGTATAGAACGCATTGTTATTATCCCGGCTCTTCCACCATCCGCCACCAACGCCCCAGTCGAAGGCAAAAACTTTTCGGGCATGAAAAATATTACGCTGGTAATTGATTGATACCCCTTGTTTCAAATGTGCTTCGCCGCCCCAAAATATCGGAACCGGCCCTTTTGATACGGCATCGTTTACACCATAACCCAGGCTGTTGGTGGTATAACCTACCTGGAAAATTTGGCGGGGAAAGAAATATCCGCTTTTAATATTCCTGTCAACCCTTGCTTTCGAAAGTGGCCGCAGGTGATAATTGAATCCGGCTGAGTAAAATATGGTCGACGGTTGTTTTACTTTTTTATGGGCTGGCGACCAGGCCGCACTTGCCTGTATATCCCATTTGCTTTTGAGATGATATTGCACAGCACCTCCGGTCAGCAAGGTTCCATACACAGCACTTTTTACCACCGCCACATTGCCGATTGAAAACCCCTTCCTGGTGATAATGCCCAATCCGGCTTCAGCAGACAAAGAAAACTTTTTACTCAGCGGTATTGTAGAGATCGCTGTTAATCCTGCTATATTCATCCATACAGAGTAGCTTTTTTGATCACCGTTTACGTTTTTATATTTCACCCAATCCACCGGCCTCATGTAAGTTATTTGGGCAGACAGATATTTATTAAACTGGTACCCGTAAAGCACCAGCCGCACGGCCATATTCGGAACCTGGATATTTTCGGCGGTAAAGCCTGGCTCCATCTCCGCTGTTGTAAACCGGTAATTAATATAGCCGATGTTGACACCGAAGTATGCATTTTTTAAGGCCGGGGGATACTGAATTCTTTTTTCTCCGGGTTGCGCCCATGCGGCAATACTTAGCCATAAAAAGGCAAGCAGGATACATGATCGCTGAACTGATTTTTGTTTCAACATATTCTTATGTCAGCATTTTCTTTACATTCAATTTTTCATCAAGCACCACCATGTTGCTATCATACCCTTCTGTAATCCTTCCATAAACATGGTCTTTCCGCATTACCCGTGCAGGATAGAGGCTGCACATCCGCAGGGCTTCCTCTAAATCTATACCGGCAAAATGTACCAGGTTATGCAATGCTTTTTCCATTGTCAGGGCAGACCCGCTCAGTATGCCGTCGGCCTCGTATTTGTCACCGGCGGGCTGGTGTTTGTAATATCCTTTGCCGGTAGTTGTCACGGCGTCTGTGATAACAAATAACCTTTCCTTCATCACTTGCTTTGCAATTCGCAAAGCGGTATAGTCCACATGATGGCCATCGGGAATAATACTGGCGGTTACTTTATCATCATCCATTGTGGCACCTACCAAACCCGTTGCCCGGTGTTGTAGCGGACTCATTGCATTGTACAGGTGTGTGACTGTAGTGATACCGTTTGCAAATCCAGCTTTTGCTTCGGCATAGCTGGCATTACTATGCCCGGCAGATATAATAATATCATAAGAAAGGATCAACTCAATTATATCAGGGCTGCATGTTTCAGGCGCAAGGGTTATCATTTTAATAACTTCTTTGCCACACTCCAGCAGTTGTTTTACCTGTTCTGCTTTAGGTGAATGTATGAGCGACTCTATATGAGCACCTCTCTTGACCGGGTTGATCCATGGCCCTTCGAGATGCAAACCTAAAATCCCAGTACCTTTATTATTCCAGTACTCCTTTACTGCATCAATACATTGATAGAAAACTTCGTAGGTGTTAGTTGCTACTGTCGGAAGGCATAAGGCGGCTCCTCCTTTAGTGCAATAATCATTCAGTTTTTTAAGGGACGCTGGTTCCGGAAAAACTGCCAGTAAACTATTATATGCCCCATAAATCTGTAAGTCGATAAATGCCGGGGCAATAATACTTTTATCTAATTGAATCGATTCCTGTGACGGTGATAATGCCGTAACGGGAACAATTTTTTTAATAATAGTGCCGTCAGTAATAATGGCATGATCTTTCAGCCATTCCTGGCCTGTAAATATTTTATCCGCAGTATAAATTTTATCTTCCGGCATAATTACCGGTAAAAATACAATGTGAATTTGATGCGGCCGTTATTTTATCCGGTCACAAATCTATAGCCGATCCCCTTAATCGTGATGATCTCAAGGGAGGGGTCTTCTTTAAGATAGCTTCTCAACTTGGTAATATAAACATCAAGGTTGCGGCTATTAAAAAAAGAATCATTCCCCCAGAGCAGGTTTAGGATGTCTTTGCGGTCTATAATAGCGGAGCGGTTTTCATACAATAGTTTCAGCAGCTCACTTTCCCGGAAGGAAAGTTTTCGTTCTTCTCCATCGCAGGTAAGCAGTTGACGGTTCAGGTGAAAATTGTATTTACCGATCACAGCAACACCTCCGCTTAATTTTTGGATCGTATCTGGTTTATTCCGCAATAAGTGTTGAATCCGGACGATCAATTCTTCCATACTAAAGGGTTTCCGGATATAATCATTGCCACCGAGTGAAAATCCTTTTACCACATCCTCTGTTTGCGTTTTAGCCGTTAAAAAAATGATGGGTACTTCTTCATCGATCTGGCGTATCTCATCTGCAATGGCAAAACCATCTTTGTTAGGCAACATTATATCCAGCACACAGATGTCCGGTTTCGTTTCCGGAACACTATGTAGTTTTCTGAATAGGGCGGGCACTTTGCCACCGTCACTTTCCATTATCACTTCAAAGCCGCGGCTTTCCAAACTTTCCCGTACTATTTTGGCTAAAAAGAGCTCATCTTCCACATATAATACTTTTGTTGAGCTCATGCAGTTCTTTT
>JAEUVL010000998.1 GCA_016786965.1 Chitinophagaceae bacterium | reverse complement strand
AGCTGTGAATGGGGAGGAAGCGATTGCGGCGTTACGTAACTCACATTATGATATTGTATTAATGGATGTACAAATGCCGGTTATGAACGGACTGGATGCCACCCGGCTCATCCGGAAAGAGATCAATAAAAAGATACCCATTATAGCACTTACGGCAAATGTGATAAAAGGAGAAAGTGATAAGTTCCTGGAGGCCGGAATGAATGGAGTTGTTTCCAAGCCCTTTACTGAAGAGAACCTTGTTTACGAGATCAAACGGCTTATGCAAAAAGTTCAGCAACCTTCGGGTAAAACTAAATTGCGAAGAGAAGAACCCCTTTACGAATTATCGAAGCTGGAAAAAATAAGCCAGGGCAATACAGGGTTTGTTGAAAAAATGGTACGGCTTTTTATTGATCATATACCACCTTCGGTTGTTGAAATAGAAAGAGCTGCAAAAGAGAGTAGATTTGATACTGTCCGGGCTGTTGCCCATAAAATAAAACCCACTATTGATAACATGGGGATCAGTTCTCTTTATAATGTGGTACGGGAAATTGAAAAGTATGCAGAAGATACAGGCTCTGTGGAAATACTGTTAGCCAATATTGTTACATTGAAAGAGGTAATTGGTGCAGTAGCTGAACAATTACAAGAGTATAAAAGCTTGATTTGATATGATTAGACTGAGCCTCTTTTTTATGACTCAGGCAGCATCAGAAAAAATAGGTTATTGGCTTTCACTTCTAGGGTTAATTACTATTTTATCAAGAGGCGTCCTTCCCATGCAAAGGTCGTTTCAGGGGTCTTAAAAAAAAGTAAACAAAACCGTAAATGAATTGGCGGGTGTCCATGGGAATAAAAAGAGTACTTAAACTCAGAAAACCTTACCAGTCAAAGACTTCGTAAGGTTTTCTGAGTTTAATTCCCGGTTAGGGAGCTGTTATGTAGCCTCGCCTAGAATCGAACTAGGATCTGGAGCTTCGGAAACTCTTATACTATCCATTGTACTACGAGGCCTGATGCAGTTGTCTGTCAGAGATTTATCTCCCAAACAACCTTGCAAGGACGGCAAATTTAAGCCATTTTTTTTACCCTTTGCTTCTTACTTGAAATAAAAAACTGCTTTGGATAACTTTTATATCACTGAAATTCTGCGAACTTGAGATCATTCCTGTAAGAAGAGCATAAAAACAGGAACAACCTATGATGGTTACTTTATTAATCCAGATGCATTGGTGGCAAACACCCTCACGGCAATAGCCAGCAAGATAACACCAAAAAATTTCCTAACTGCCAGCAAACCTGCTTTGCCAAGTGCTTTTTCTATGAGATTTAAGGAACGCAGCACTATATATATCACGATCAGGTTGATGAGAATAGCCAGCAAAATCATATACTCATTCTGCTCTTTTCTTTCAAATGTGGCTTTCAGAGACATAATGGTTGTCAACGTTCCGCTACCTGCAATCAGGGGAAAAGCAATTGGAACTATCGTGCCGGAAGGTGCCCCTTTTTCCGTCTTGAAAAATTCAATACCCAATACCATTTCCAGTCCCAGTATAAAAATGACAATGGAACCAGCTACTGCAAATGATTTTATGTCCACTCCCAGCAGGGTCAAAAAAGGTTTGCCAATAAAAAAGAACAGTATCATTAATCCACCGGAAATGAGCGTTACTTTCCAGGCATTGATGCCCCCCATTTTTTCTTTCAGAGAAATAAGCATCGGTACCGAACCTATCACATCAATTACAGCAAAAAGAGTGAAAGTTAGCGTAAGGAACTCCTGGAAGTTAAATTGGGAAAAAAGCATAGCTGTTGGTTTGTACAAATGTACTTATCTGAAAACATATTTCTCTTTAAATAAGTGCAACTCAACTGTAAGCTGCTGGAGGCAGTTACGACAAAGACAGTCAGCATAGTGCTGCTCAATATAGGCCCGCTGTTCAGCGGTAAGTGCAATGCCATAACACTGGCATTGCACTATATTTCCCGGTTTACATTCAAATGCAGTTTGGCACCGGGGACATTTTTTTATTTCATGTTTATACATCTCCACTGCTTTACAACTGTACACTTATGCCGCCTGTGAGCAGGAAAGGAATAGCATTATAACCGCGAATATCATAAAACCTGGTGCTGGTGATATTTTGCATGTCGAAAAAGATCTTTACCGTGCTTTTCCATTTGTATTCAGCATACGCATTCAGTACAAAATAATTGTCAAGCAGGATATCATCTGCCATAAATCCTCCCACATCCCTGCGGTTGCTAACGGCTTTACCGCTGATATTTACGGACAGCCCTTTGGTAAACTGGTAACCGACATTGATATTAACAGAATGCTTTGGACGACGAAGGAGGTATTCATATGTAGTATCAACAAATGTTTTACGACTTTGCACCACCTCCTGTCCCGTGATGAGTGTGTAATTCAGCAGGAGATTCAACCGTGTTACAGGTGTTACGATCGCTTCCAGTTCGAAACCATCTACTGACTGCCTAATAAAATTGTAGTAGGAAAAATTTATATAATCGTAGTCTATCCCGTCCCTGATATTTCGGTGAAAGTATACTGCACGGCTTTTTATTTTTTCGTGCCAGTGCTGGAACCCGATCTCGTAGTTAACGGATTTTTCAGGCTGCAGATTTCCATTCCCACTAAACCCGTCGAACAATTGGTAAACAGAAGGGGCCTTGTAAGCGGAGGCAATGCTTCCGAATACCCGGAAGGCTGGTGACACAGCATACGAAGGATTAAAAGTGAAGGTTGTATTGGTGCCATAACGGGAATGCCTGTTCACACGGCCGCCTATCTCCACTGTTAGTTTTTTCTTTAGGGCTGAAAGTATCCCGGAGACGTAAAAAGAAGTTTGACGCAAGGATGAGTCACCTACATTATTGGTATATGGGCCAAAGCTTGTTATAGAAAAATAATCCTGGTACATTAATCCCCAGCGGTAATCGCCCCCGGCCAGGATGGTCAGCCAGTTGAGCGGTTTGATGGTCGCAAATAGCTCTGCATACTGGCTGCGGCTGCCGTACAGGTTTGTTTCATATTTGGTAAACCCCGGTGCGTATAAACTATCATTGAAATATTTTCGTGTCATTTCGCCGTACTGGTAGTTGGCGGTAATAGCAATACTGTCTTTTTTGTACACCAGTCCTGCACCCGTCGTTAGATAGCTGTTATTGATCTCGTAGTCTTTTTCATCTGTAAAAATGGAAGCATCAATACCTGATTTATAGCGACTGTGTTGTATGAATCCTTTTAGCTGAAGCGAGGGCAATGCCTGAAAGCGAAGGCTGGCATTTACCATGGATCCATCGTACCCGTCTTTGTCATAGTCTTTAATACCGGTGCTATCATAGGCGGATGAAAATCCATCAGTACGCAAGCGGGCAAATCGGGTGGTGTAGGTCAGTTTCCCCGTTTTACCATATAGCTGGAGGTTGTTGCGAAAAGTATTCTTATTGCCGATACTGTTTACCAGTTTGAGTTGCAGTGGTGCGGTGATGTCTTTTTTAGTAGTAATAATATTTATAACACCACCAATAGCGTCGCTGCCATACAAGGTAGACTGAGCACCTCTGCAAATTTCTATGCGTTCCACATCATTAACTGAAATAAGATTGAGATCGAACTCATTATTGATCATAGATGGATCGCTTACAGGAATCCCATCAATGAGTATAAGTGTACGGCCGGAGGCGCTGCCCCTTGTATAAACTGTCTGCACGCTGCCTAGAGCATTGTAAGCGCCATTGATGGTAATGCCGGCCTGTTCATTAAGTAACTGGGTGATGCTTTTGCCTCCACTTTTGTCGAGTTGCTCCCGGGTGATAACGGTAACTACTTTGCCGGTCTGGCTTTGTTTCTGTTCAAATTTACTAGCGGTTACGATGGCCTCATCAAGCAGGGCGGTGTCCTGCTGGGCCGATAGTTGGGTGCTGAAAATACCAGCAGCCACTATCAAAAAATGTTTTTTCATTTTTACATGAATTTTTTGTGTGACTGCTTCCGGAAACAAAAAGTGATAGAAATATAAATGTCCTGCGACCTTTACATCTCATGCCTTTCACCCGAAAGCTGAATGTTGTTTTCTTGATGTGGCAGGTCTTCTGGCTCAAAGCGTTGTTGAAACCTTCCCATTCGGATGAGCCGATACAGTGGTGTTTAATCAACAATTTTACTCCTGGGCCCCTATTGTAGGGGTGG
>JAEUVL010000995.1 GCA_016786965.1 Chitinophagaceae bacterium | reverse complement strand
CCCACCCATTGGTGGACAGGTATGAAGAACAATAAACTGCAACTGATGATGCATGGGCAAAGCATCAGCCAGTTTACCAAAGTAACTATTAACTATCCCGGGGTAAAAGTGGAAAAGATAAGCCGGGTGGAAGGGAAGAACTACCTGTTTGTGGATATAACCATTGCCCCCACCACCAAACCCGGACGCTTCACCATCAAACTGACCGGCGGCGGTTTACCAGCGGAAGATGTGGGCTATGAACTAAAAGCCCGCCATAAAGAGAATGGCAAGACCCGTGCAGTGGGTGTAAGCGCCAAAGATTTTATTTACCTGATGATACCCGACCGTTTTTCCAACGGTGATCCTTCCAATGACATCATACCCAGCTATCGTGACCAGACCAGCAACCGCAACGATAAATTCTCCCGCCACGGAGGTGATTTTAAAGGAATCCTCAACCACCTGGATTATTTTAATCAACTGGGCGTAACCACTCTCTGGCTTACACCCGTTATCGAGAACGACCAACCACTGATGTCTGAATGGGGAAACAATGTGGCTGGCTATCATGGCTATTGGTTCACCGATCACTACAGCATCGATAAACGGCTCGGAGGCAATGAAGGTTATAAAGAGTTTTGCAATACACTCCATAAGCAAGGCATGAAAGTGATACAAGATGCTGTATATAACCATGTGGGCAACCAGCATTGGTTTGTACTGGACCCGCCGATGAAAGACTGGTTCAATACCTCACAGGGAGATAAAGCCCCTAACCACCGGGAAGAAGTTTTTTATGATCCTTATGCATCGCAACTGGAAAAGACACAAATGCTGGATGGCTGGTTTGTAACACACCTGCCTGACCTGAACCAGCGGAATCCCTTTGTGGCCAACTTCCTGATTCAACATGCTATCTGGACCACCGAAGAGTTTGGCATTGATGGCTGGAGAGTAGATACCTACAAGTATTGTGAAGAGAAATTCATGAATGATGTAAACACAGCGCTGGAAAGAGAATTTCCGAATGTGACCGTCT
>JAEUVL010000994.1 GCA_016786965.1 Chitinophagaceae bacterium | reverse complement strand
GATGCTTCCACCACCTTCCGGGCCATAGCAGAAGGTATCGGCTATAATGGAACATTGGGAAGAGGCGAAGCCACTTATGCGGTGCAAAACATTTTCCAGGTGGATGCTAAAATACCTCCTTACTTAACAGTGGGCGATAAGGCTTTACTGCCATTGGTTATAAAGAACAATGGAACTGACCAGCAAACTTTTAAAATACTGGTAACCGCCCCGACGGGTTATTCCCTGGGCCATTATTCTGAGTCTGTTATTGTCAATGCCGCTCAGTCTGCACAGGTATTAGTACCGGTAGAAGCCACTACTGCTGCCGGTGGCAATATTGTATTTACGGTGGAAGGACTTGCAGGAAAAGAAAGTATTGTGCTGCCGATACAAGCGGCAGACAAAGGCTTCCCGGTAAAACTCACCTATTCTGGTAATCAATCTTCACAGCATGATTTTACCATCAGCCAATTGATACCAGGAACACTCCAAACACAATTGAAACTATATAAGAACCTGGAAGGGCAGTTGCTCGATGGTATTGAATCCATGCTGCGGGAACCCTACGGTTGTTTTGAACAGACCTCTTCCACCACTTATCCCAACATCTTTGTATTGAAATACCTTCAAGAAGCAGGTAAGTCGAACAAAGAAATTGAAGGGAAAGCGCTGGGCTATCTTGAAAGAGGATATAAAAGACTGGTGGGTTTTGAAACCAAACAGGACGGTTTTGAATGGTTTGGCAATACACCTCCACACGAGGCACTTACTGCCTACGGCTTGCTGGAGTTTACCGATATGCAGCAGTATGTGGCTGTAGATAAAAAAATGCTGGCGAGGACCAAACGCTTCCTGCTTGGCCGCAGGGATGGCAATGGCGGTTTCAAACTGGCTACGGGTGGTTACGATCGCTTTGCTTCGGTGCCCAACAACATTGCCAATATATACATTGTATATGCCCTTACGCAGGCAGGTGCTGGTATGGAGATACAAAAGGAATACCAGGCGAGTGTAAAGAAAGCCCTCCAGAGCAATGATGGCTATCAGATGGCCATGATGGCCATTGCGGCACAAAAGATGAAAGACAATACTTCCGCCACCT
>JAEUVL010000968.1 GCA_016786965.1 Chitinophagaceae bacterium | reverse complement strand
AATAGTAACCTGATGGTGATCAGCAGCCGCACCTCTGATGGCAGCGATGGCAGCTATAACGTAAACCCGGCAACGGGCGCCCTGTCCGGCTCCTTTCGGGTCAATTGCCTCGCCACACCCACATCGGCCAACTTCGCCGATCTGACAAGTATTATTAGTTCTGTTGGTGCTGCTAAACAGTTAACCAGTGTACAATGGCTGGGCTACAATAACCGCTACCGATTGACATACCGCATACGGGTAGAAAATATCGGCACTTCTATTCTGAAAAACTTGCAGGCTACTGAAAACCTGTCCACAGCCTTTCCGGCACTTACCATTTCCAATGTAAGTACATCGTTTGTAAATAACCCGGCCAACCTGCAATTGAATGCAGGTTATACAGGTACGGGTACAAATACCCTGTTTACCGGAACCCGGACCCTTTACGGGGCATTGTACAATGGTGCGGACCTGAATGGTGGTGCAGGAAACGTAACTGCCGGTTCCAATTTTGCTGTGGTGGACATAACTTTTGATGTGGCAGGGGTGGCTACGAACGGTACTACCACTTACAATAATACCGCTACTGCTACCGGCACTGCTTTTGACGCCACTACCGTTACTGATAACAGTGATAATGGAACCGCAGTAGAATCTGGTGCGTCAAACCTGCGGGCTGATGATGCAGGAGAAGGAGATCCTACACCGATCCGTTTCGGCAGCACCGTAAGCGGCACAGTGTGGAATGATATCAATAACAGCGCTAATAATACCCTGAGCAATATTTTCACCGCAGGAGAAAGCGGCAGCAATGGAGGTGGGTTGAATGCCATTCTGATTGATCCGGTAACTAACCTTGTTATCGCTTCAGTACCGGTGGCTGCCAACGGAACATATAGTTTTACTAATGTTCCCTCCTTTGCTAATCTCCAGGTAATATTAAGTACAACAGCAGGTGTGGCAGGGAGTGCACCGCCTGCCGCAGGCTTACCCGCAGGCTGGTCCGCTACTTCACCAGTTAGCACAAATACCACCGGCGATATAAATACCGGCACCTACAATTCAGCTGACGCCAGCCGTTTTGGTGCCGTTGATGATCCTAACAATGATTTTGGTATTCAACGCCTGCCTGAAAGTGCTTTTAACCTGCAGCCAGCCCAGCCCAATACTACGGGCTTTATCAACACCACCGTACCGGCCGGCGCATTTCAGAACAACAATGTGGGTGTAACTCCCAATACACAAGATTATGACGGGGGTACAGTAAACAATATCAGGATAACAGCATTTCCGTCTAATGCAAACACGATCACTATCAATGGTACGGTATATATCAATGGAGGAACCTGTCCGCCAGCTACTACCTGCATCACCTGGCCTGGTGGTGGCGTAACTGTTCCTTATGTTAATGGTACAGGACCATCACAAACTATTCTTATTGATCCGGTGGATGGTACGTTCAATGTAGTGATACCTTTTGTGTCTATTGATAATGCGGGAAGGGAAGACCCTACGCCAGGATCTGTTACGATTCCCTACACCAGCGTATTGCCAGTCCGGTTAGTTAGTTTCAATGGCAGCATAGCGGGCAACGGGGCTATACTGAACTGGAAGACCGCAAATGAAGAATCATTGCACCTTTTTGAAGTGGAGTGGAGCCTGAACGGCACCAGCTGGCAGCAGATCAGCACGGTAACCGCCCGTGG
>JAEUVL010000923.1 GCA_016786965.1 Chitinophagaceae bacterium | reverse complement strand
TTTTTCAGAACCGCTTAACCCTTCATTTTTACAGGGAAACACTTAGTCTATCAAAATAAGTGATCCCCTACCCTGTGAACCACCATAAACAATCACCATAAAAATCACAGGTTATGAAATTGAAACAATTACTCTTACTCGCAGTGCTGCTGATCACCTCCTGCCTGCTTACTTTTTCCCTTTTTGCCCAGCCCACGACCGCAGGGCTCATCTGCCATTTTAAACTGGATGGCAATACTACCAAAATCGGCCCGGCCAATGTAACTGCCACTGCCGTCAGCACCACTTACACTACCAACAATGCGAATGCGGCCAACAGAGCCCTGCAGTTTGGTGGCAACCTGAACTCCTATATCGACTTTGTGGATAATGGTAACCTGGATTTTGCAGGCACGAATAACTTCACTGTGTCTTTTTCCTTCTTTTTTAATGGCAGCACCACCAGCGGGCTGATAGACAACTGCCTGAACTATGGCGGCTGGGGTGTCTGGCTATGGAGTACCGTGGCAGGCACCTGGAACCTGCAGTTCAACTATAAGAATAACTCGGTGGGCAGCGCTGCCGCTACCAATTTTGCTATCGGCAGTTGGCACCATGTGGCCGCTGTTCGTAATAACGGTACTATTTCACTGTATATAGATGGTGCCTTCCGCCTGTCTGCTACGGAAGGCACCACCGCTCCTACATACCCGATTAATATGCAGGCCGGGGCTATGTGCTATGGCAGCTTTTCCCCTCCCCGCTATAATCCTTTCGGTGGTAAGATAGATGAGATACGGGTGTATAACCGTGCCCTTTCGGCAGCAGAGATCATTGTATTAGCTCCTTTCTCACTGCCCCTTAAAATGGGCGATTTTACCGCCGTGAAAAAATCTACCGGCATTCAACTGGATTGGGAAACCCTCTCTGAAGAGAACACCTCGCATTTTGATGTGGAGCGCAGTACTGATGGTATCCACTTCTCCTATATTGGTAAGGTAAATGCGGCGGGCAACTCATCCGATAAACTGGCTTATACATTTACCGATGTCAACCCGGCGAGCGGTACCAATTTCTACCGGCTGAAAATGGCCGACCTGGATGGGACTTCCTCCCTCAGCCGGGTGATCGCCGTGAAGAGCGGAATCAATTTATTAACCATTGAATTATTTCCCAACCCGGCCAATGAAGTATTACAGGTGCAGATACCTGCGGTAAAAAAGGAAACTGTGAGCCTTTTTATTACTGATGCCCTGGGTAAGAGTTTGTACAACAGATCCATTCAACTGACAGAAGGGAACAATGTAATGAGCATTCCGGTACAACAGTTACCAAAAGGCCATTATTACCTGGTGGTAAATAATAAAGAGGGACGACAATCCAAAGCCTTTGTAAAACAATAGATACATGATACGATATGGTAGCAAAACCATGTCATGGATAGAGCCAGGGAATACCCTGGCTCTATCTATTTTTCCCAATAAAAAGTTAACGACCCCCTTTTTTCACCATTCGTCAGGAAATTGTCACACTTCAGATAAATGGGATTATTGACAACGTGACTGCACTATATCTTCGAAGTACGAAGCGCTTAGTAATTATTGCTAAAACAGTAACATTCAGAAGTGTCTATCGTCTTAGTTCGAAAAAATCGCTGTTAAAGTGTAGTCATGAAACTCAAACCAACAACCAACCTCTTTCTTGCCTTTTGGCTGCTATCCGCTGTAAACGGATTAGCGCAAACCGCCCCGCCTAAACAATTACCGGCCAACAGGACCACCAAGACCGTTAAGATCGATGGCCTGATCAATGATGAAGCCTGGAAAGATGCGGCCATCATGACCAACCTGGTGGAATTCCGGCCCAAAGTGGGCGCACTGGAAGCACCGGAAAACAAGACCATCACTTACCTGATGTATGATGATGAAGGTATTTATTTCGGAGGCTATTGTTATGAACGTACGAAAGACAGTATTGCCACTGAATTAGCCGGCCGGGATGGGTTTGGCACTAATGATTACATCGGTCTG
>JAEUVL010000912.1 GCA_016786965.1 Chitinophagaceae bacterium | reverse complement strand
AATTTTACAGCCATTGTCCATAAATACGGAATCGGTGGCAATGTCCTGTGTTTTTTCGGTATAAACAGTGGGTAAGGTAATAGCAGGTGAGGTGAGGTTTTCATATGCACCAACGTCGTATTTGTTATGAAAATATCGGGTGTTGCCCAGGATATCGGTGTGTACACTATGGTAAAGCTGAGCAGTAGTCAGGTTATCAATAGCCGGTGAGCACTCGCCCAAAGTCAGTCCGTCATCGGCAGTACCATAGATGCCATCGTTACCGGCAACGTTATCCGGGTTTACAAAACGGGGGTATTCGGAACTATTGAAGGCATTGGCGGAATATCCTATCGTACTATCTCCTCCTTCCACCAAACAATTATACATATGTGGCATGTCGTTCGTTCCAAATCCAATATTGCTGATGGCAGTTCCCTTCCTGTTTCCCCAAAATATACAGAGGTCATATTTTTGCTCATATGCAGTGTTGCTAAAATATATCCCGCCTCCGTCACTGGTTGCCGTATTTTTATAAAAGTCAACAAATTTGCAATATAAGTTGCTAACGGCTCCCATGTAAACCCCACCGCCCTTGCCGCTTGCAGTACCTCCGGTTGTGTTGATTGCATTATTGCCGGCTACCACAACATTTGTAAGATAGGCTGCAGTCGTATAATCAAGGTACAAGGCACCACCATTGGTAGAACTGTTTCCAACAAAAAAACTATTCGTTGCATAAAGGCTGGAAGAATTGATATAAACACCTCCGCCGTTAAAAGATGTATTGCCGGTAACAAGCGAATTATTAAGTGTCATTCCACTCAGCATCATTATTCCGCCGCCCCGGCCGGTGGCATGATTACCCGAAAAAGTGCTATTGTTAAAAGTGGGGTGAGCGTAATCAGTAAAACAGCCGCCCCCAAACTGGGCTGCGTTGCCGGTAAAGGTGACGGAGTTGAAGATGCTGCTTGGGGACACATTGTCAAAATCATCATCATACAGGCCACCACCGTATGCACCTTTGTTATGCAGGAAGCTGACATTGGTAAGCACTGCGCTGCATGACTCATTATAAAGACC
>JAEUVL010000867.1 GCA_016786965.1 Chitinophagaceae bacterium | reverse complement strand
ATGGGGACTTCCTGTGCTGGCATTTGATGTGGAGATCAAAGAGAACGAAAAGAAAATGCGGGTGGATATGATGAATGATGCCAAAGAAATGCTGGAAGCTGCCGGTGTAAAAAATGTACACACGTATGATGCCGGCTACACCGTAGGTATGGGTATACATGAAATGGGTACCGCCCGGATGGGCCGTGATCCGAAGACATCAGTACTCAACGGTAATAACCAGGTATGGGATGCGCCCAATGTGTTTGTAACAGATGGCGCCTGTATGACATCGGCCTCTTGTGTGAACCCTTCATTAACTTATATGGCACTCACAGCCAGGGCCGCTGATTTTGCCGTTAATGAATTGAAGAAAGGAAATTTATAAGAACAAAACTCATAACTCATAACTCTTAACTCATAACTTTTTACATATGGACAGAAGAGAATTATTAAAAATGATCGCCGTGGTTACCGGTGGTGTGGTTATCGGAGGCGAAGTGTTTTTGACAGGTTGTAAAACCGGCGCCAAAGCTGCTGATGCAGGTTTTACAGCTGCCAACATCACCCTGCTGGATGAGGTGGGCGAAACCATCATCCCTGCCACTACCACACCCGGTGCCAAAGCCGCTAAGATCGGCGAATTCATGAAAGTGATCGTGACTGATTGCTATACAGAGAAACAGCAAACCGCCTTTACCAGCGGCATCAGTGCATTGGATGAGGCCTGCAAAAAAGCGAATGGTAAAGGTTTCATGGAATGCACCCCACAACAACGCCACGATTTCTTAGTAGGCCTGGAAAAGGAAGCCAAAGAATTCAATACCAAACGTGACGAAACAGATAAACCCCTGAAAGAAGCACATGATAAAGCCAACAGCACTTTGGCCTGGAAAGATCAGAAAGAATGGGAAGGAAGCCCCTCTCATTATTACACCATGATGAAACAACTGACCCTCTGGGGATTCTTTACCTCCGAAACCGGTGCCAAAGAAACACTGCGCTACCTGCCCGTTCCCGGTAAGTATGACGGTGCAGTTCCTTATACCAAGGGAGAAAAAGCCTGGTCGGAATAATTATTACTAACTATCAATTATTACCAATGAGCATCGAAAGAAGAAAATTCATCAAGCTGACCGGCGCTGCCACCGGGGCACTGGCATTAAATTCATTTTTTGCCGATTCATTACTGGCCGGCTGTAATGACAGTGAAGCTGGTAAGATAAAAAACTTTGGTATCCAGCTTTGGACACTAAGGGAAGACCTGCCCAAAGATCCAAAAGGAGTGCTTAAGCAACTGGCTGCTCTCGGTTATAAGCATGTGGAAAGTTTTGAAGGCCAAAAAGGAATGTTCTGGGGCATGAAGAACACCGAATTCAAACAATACATTAGCGACCTGGGGATGACGATGCACTCCAGCCACTTTGGCGGTGAGGATAATTTTGAAAAGAAGGTAGAAGATGCCGCTGCCATCGGACTAAAGTATCTTACCATGGCATGGGAAGGCCCCGGTAAAACGATAGACGATTACAAACGCTATGCAGAAGCCTTCAATAAAAAAGGAGAGATATGCAAAAAGTATGGGATGAGGTTTGCCTTTCACAACCATGACTATACGTTTCGACTGCTCGAAGGACAGTATGCACAGGATGTGCTGATGAAGAACAC